>CAZVBP010000061.1:0-3046 GCA_964625515.1 uncultured Gammaproteobacteria bacterium | reverse complement strand
CGTATCGCACACGAGCTTCATCGACTCTTTCCCAACGTCACGTCCGTTACCCTCTTGGCAGAAACGCTTTGGGAGCGCACGATGCCAATAAGTAACGAACACTATGTCGCGATGATTCGTGCGCAACAAGGAACGCACAACGTCTATTACGCCGGCGATTTCCTTGGATGCCCATCCATGGAAACTGCAGCGGCAACGGGCGTCCACACCGCGGAACTCCTTCACCACGATTTCCGCACCCGTTGAATGAACACGCTATGATTACTCCCGCATTGTTCCGCTTCTTCTACGCATCAATCGCGAAGCCGATCTTGTTTCGCTGCGATCCCGAGCGCGTCCACGATGCGATCAGTGCGGTTGGATCATGGATTGGTGCGCACACATTCTTTCAACGCGTCACGCAAATACTCTTTTCCTATCGTCATCCATCACTCGAGCAAACCATTCTTGGCATTCACTTTCACAATCCCGTTGGCCTCTCCGCGGGCTTTGATAAAAATGCGGAGCTCATCCCCATCATGCATGCCGTGGGGTTCGGCTTTGTGGAAGTTGGATCGATTACCGGAGCGCCATGCGCAGGAAATCCGAAGCCTCGATTGTGGCGGCTCCCAAAATCGCGCGGCCTTTTGGTGTGGTACGGATTAAAGAATGACGGTGCGGCGGCGATCGCACGCCGATTGCACAATCAAACCTTCCCGCTTCCCGTGGGCACAAGCGTCGCGCGAACAAATTCGCATGCAACCGTGGACACCATTGCGGGAATCAGCGATTACGCAGCTGCATTTTCCGCACTTGCAAACATCGGCGCGTACACCACGATCAACATCAGCTGCCCAAACACCTGCGGCGGCGAACCATTCACCGATCCTGGACGATTGGATCGGTTGCTCACCGCGCTTGATACAATCCCGTCGTCAAAACCAGTCTTCGTGAAGATTCCCGTTGATGCAACATTCGACGAACTCGATGCACTCGTGGCCGTGATCGATCAGCATCGCGTGCATGGCATCATTGTGTCCAATCTCACCAAAGAACGTGATCGAAAAGAAATCGATCCCGCCGATCTCCGCGGCATGCATCCTGGAGGAATCAGCGGACGACCAACATTCGAGGCGTCGAATCGGCTCATTGCGCACCTCTATCGCACCACGCATCGGCGCTTCATTATCATCGGATCTGGCGGAATCTTTACCGCACAAGACGCATACACAAAAATCCGGAACGGGGCGAGCCTCGTGCAACTCATCACTGGCCTTATTTATCAAGGACCACAATCGATCGGCGAGATCAATCGTGGTCTTGTGGAGCTCTTGAAGCGCGATGGATACTCGTCCATTCACGATGCAATCGGCGCTGATATCGCACGATGATCATTCATCAATTCCCACCCCTACACATCGCGCTTCTGCGCAATCCACGTTGCCGTCACACCCGGCGCAAACATTTCTTCTCGCTCCGGAAAAATCAGCACCCCTTCATACTGCGCAACGTACGGATCGTCACCCTGTGTACCGATGACGTCACCGATGTGCACGGGCTGGAACGACGATGCTCCCATGCCAGGGGTAAATGCGAAGCCGCGCTCGTCGATTACAATTTTGTCGGTGATCACATACACCGTTTGCTGTTTTGGCGTTGGCAATACTTTCCCATCCTGCACGTTTCCTAAATCGCGCAACACATTCATCACGCTTGCATACACATCGTCAACGCGAGAAATATCGCTCGAAAATCCCGTTTCAAAACAAATACCCGCACCGCCACGGGTGTTCAGGTATTCATCGGTGGTCACTGGCCTCCCGCCAAGCATGAATGTGGGATCATCCACCACCAAATCCGTATCAAACCATCGATACATCCGTTCGTGTCGCGGCGATGTTGCACATGGCAAGAACGGCACACTTGGCTTATTCACGGAATGCAGGTCGATGCTGTACTCCACATTATTCAACACGAGCGACGCCATCTCGCGCGCACGACGATCTTCGTAGGTGCCATCCGGCTCGCGATCGAAACGTGCTTTTTCAAACATGCGATTCAAATCGTGCGATCCTCCTGTGCTCCCGCCTCCCTCCTCGGTGCTCCGCTGATTCAACGCAATTGCTTCAATGTTTCCAAGCACGAGATACACCGTGCCCGCGGCCACCGTATGAACGCCCGACACAAAGTCTGCGTGCAAACGACGCACCACTTCAACACCGGTGCGCTCATTCCCGTGCGTGCCGCCAAGAATTGCGATCGATGCCCCTGGCACGTCACCAGTGATTTTCCAAATTGATTCGCCAATTTCCGTGATGGTCATACTTATGAGAATTGGATTTCGAATCGATACATGTTCATGCTGCACATGCCGCGCAGCGTTCCCGTTGCTTGATTTGTCGTGAGCGTCACAATCTCTGTTCCTGTTGGAGGAAGGACTTTTTGATATCCAAGCGACGGGATGACGAGTGATGAGGAACAGTCATATGTTCCATCCGTGGTAAATCGCAGCTCGGTAGGGATTCCTGCTGTTGCACGAATCACATTCGGGCTGTATCCGCCCTTCGCAGAGATATCAATGATCTGAACACCGTTCTGCACCACCGCATCGCCACTGTTACCTTCACGATTTTGCAACGACATCATTGCCGTTCCGCCAAGCAACACCAGCACTGCTCCGATGAATATGATTGCTCCTTTGGTATCTTTTCTGAGCATAGATGCTTCTATATTACCCGATAAACGCGAAAAGGACGAACGATTCACGCGCAATGCTGACGAGCGCAAGCGCAATAATCACGATCCCTGCGGCTTTAAAGAACGTTCCCCTCCACGGCTTTTGCGCAAAATTGATCGATCCAAACGAGAGGAGCGCGAGCACGGGAAACGTTCCAAGCGCGAATGCAAACATCGTCATGCCGCTCGCAAGCGGATTCCCAAGCGAGAGCGCGTACAACTGCATAGACTGCGTAAACCCACATGGAAGAAAGAATGTCGCAACGCCAATCACGATGGGCGCAAGCGCATGCGATGATGCGCCAAGCGCAGTGGTTCGTGCGGCAAATGC
>CAZVBP010000060.1:0-5889 GCA_964625515.1 uncultured Gammaproteobacteria bacterium | reverse complement strand
CTTCGTCGGCTCCCGTCGCCACCACGATCTCTGCAAACTTCCCTATGAATACTGCGCGACCATTCACCTCGCGGAAGAATGTTTTCGCAATGTCGGAATCAACAGGGATCGTCGCTTTGCCGTACTGATCGATCAGGATTTGAACCGGATGATTTTGCGTTCCGGTGGACGCAGAGAGCAGCAACCGAACATTTCCGTTGACCACCTCTTCTGGAGCATCAACGATCATCCCATCCTGCACCGAACCACCAGACGTCATTGCGCTCATGTCCATCACGAAATCACCATTTGCGTTGATTCCAACCTGCATCTTCTCGCCAAAGCGTAATCCCAATTCGTTTCCATCTGCGCCAAGCCACTTTTGAAGCGCTTCCGACAGATGCATCGGCGTGTTGTTCCCCATCCACATGTCGCGATGCACATGAATGACGTCGTACGGATGAGAACGAAGCCAATCCCATGTTTTTTCCGTCCGTTCAATGACTTCTGTTCCTGTCACAATCTGCTTCGACTCAACCACGTGCGCTCCCGCATCCTCGAGCGCGGCTCGCGATGGGGCATCAAGCGTACCCGATTCGTCGATGTGAAGCCCCTCTGCGATCACGGAATTGTCCGTCGTGTTCATCAAGGAGAAGCTGCCATCAGTTTGAGGCTCAAGATCGGTATGCTCCGGCATTGAGAAATGACCGCCGGAGATAACTTCATGATTCACCGATGGGGTTCCCAGGGGAGCACCGTTGCCAAAATACTGTTTCGCCCAATCGATCGCATTCCCAACCGAGGTGTCTCCGTCGAATGCCAAATTCCACATGTCGTGCGCCACCACGCCGAAAACGCCACCGATCGCCACGGACTGATATGCGCGCTTCCGTGCTTGCTCACTCTGCCACTTTGCAAATCGCGCTTCAACAGCCTGCGTGTTTTCATAGATCTCCGCCTCTCGTGCCTGGTACACACGCTCATACTCCGCGTCGAAATCTGGAATCGCGCTCCGCAGTGCACGTTTCAATTCCATGCGCGCTTTGTCGAGATCTCGTCGCTCTTCTTCCGCCTCCACAATGCCAGAGTATTGCACCAAGTCCGTGCGCTCACGGTTACTCACGCGGATCAACGCATCCGTCGCGGCAAGATTATTGAGGGCAACAAGCACGTCAACCGATGGGTTCAATTGTTGTGTTGACGAATCAAACGCATACCGAAGCCAATTGGTCATCACGGTTGCTGGTTCACGATACTGTTCGAATTGCTTCATCTCCGCACGACGTGGTTGCATCGGCTTCTCGAGCGACGCAATCCGTTGTGACAGTTTCGCGCGAATATCTGGTCGATACCACGGCGCAATCTTTGGATCCGCGAGTTGCCGCTTCAAATCCGCTGTTTCCCGTGCAACGTCTGCCGGATCGCGTTCTACAATAAGTGTTTCCCCGAGCGCAGTTTGTCGTTCGTGCAATCCACGCTCACCTTTCAAACGCTTTTTCTCTTGCCACCACGCAAACGCACCTGCAGCAATGCCGCTTCCGCCAAACGTTAGCGCACTTGATGCAAAGTTGCTCAAGCCTGCTCGTGTGCCCGCAAAGGTTAGCGCAGAAATTGCACCCACGGCCACCGCAATTTCATTTTGAAACAACCCCACCACACCAGCGCCGATATGGCGACCGCTTCCATACACGCGCAACTTGTCGAGCACAGAATCCACCATTGACTTCTCGCGCTCCGTTCGCGCACCCATCTTCGCCTTGCCAATGACAATTTCAAGATCAAGTTCGATATTTTCAAGTCCTCCTGCATGCGCCGCTTGCCTGCGCACTTCTTCCGCAAGCTTCTCAATATTATCTGCATACAACTCGCCACGTCCCCTTGCCTCACCTGCCAATTTCCGCGCCGATGCAAAAATTGCATCACGTTCTGCGCGAAGCTCCTCTCGATCCATGGCGGGGTTGGCTGCATACGAACGGACGAGCGCCTCAATGTGATCTTTTACTTGTTTCTCTTCTGGCGATGTAGCCTCTCCGGCAAATCGCACACGACGCTCGCGATCGTCCTGCCCTTCTTCACCATGTAAAAATCCTTCCCCTTCTTCTAAAAAACGATCAATCACCGCGCTCACTGCGCGTTCGTGATCGGCCAGCGATCCGCCCTCCGCAGCGAGTAAATTTCTCTCCTGCAAAATCTTTGATCGCAATCGACCAGCCTCCCACTGACGAAACACTTCGCGCGCGATATTGTGTTTGAATACTTTTGCAAAGAAACCGGAAATCCCGGTGAGCTCTTGCTTCTCACGATGCATCTTCGAATCCGCCGCATCGTACGCTCTATCATCAACAACACCCGAAACATCAAGTGCCCCGAATGTCAATTTCACCGGCACTTTTGCTTTTGGATCAGGCGACGACGCATCAACTGGAACAGCATCAGAGACAACAACTGGTGCTGGATCGGCCACCGCGCGCCTCTTCTTTTTGGGAGCACTTTTCGACACCGCAACAACCGTAGGCTCACCCGCTGCGGCCAGCAGCGACTTCGATGCAGCTTCCATCTGCGCCAAGACATCGGCCGTGATTGCAGAATACCGACCGTCAGACTGTGAAACCAAAATCACTTTTCCGCCATCGTCAGCGTTATGAACATCGTGAATTGTAAAAACCTTTTGCTGATCTTCGAGCACAAGCGTCACCACTTCATTCGCCTCTTTTCGTCGACGATACTGCGCCACTGCTTCCTCGAGCGTTCGCATGAGTTGTTCTCGATCACGCACGCGCCTATTCTCAATTTCTCGCGCAGCTTGGATCGATGTGATTACCTCCGCACCTCGTCGCCCCTTTGAATTCACCGCGGGTTCAACCATACAATTACCGCAAATAGGAAATGCGGAAGTCCATAAGCGTGCGCATGAGCACATCGTGATAATTCGCAATGCTTGTCTCAAAGAACTCACGCATCACGTCCGGTGCAACGTCGGCGTCCAGAAGATCGTTGAGTTCCGCAACTTGATCGGGATTAAGGAGCGCGATCATTTCCGCATTCAAACGTTCACTTACTCGCGTGAGCAGATCGGCGCGATACTCATCCATCACCGCGGAATCGGTGTGCGTCACGCCCTTTTCGACGAGTAAATTATTCACGTACTGCTCAAGCGTGGGAGTGTCCATACCAAATACAAAATGATGAGAAATGTTGCATGAAGTATAGCGGAAATCATTCGTCACAGTCGGAAACTGTGCACACAAGGAGAATCAACAAAAAAAGACGCAGCCCCTGGGCCGCGCCTTCTTCATTGATATGTCCTATCTGCCCTTCATCGTCTCCGCAACCTCCATGAGCGTTGCAACTCCGTGACCTGTACCACCTTTGCCGATGTACGACGACAGCGGGCGCTCCGCGAACGCAGGTCCGGCAATATCAAGGTGAACCCATGGCAAGCCATCAACGAACTCTTCCAAGAACAGGCCCGCCGTGAGCGACCCCCCGTAGCGCGATGTTGCGATATTTCGCAAATCGGCGACGTCAGATTCAATGAGCGATCGATACCGCTTTTCAAGCGGCATGCGCCACATCTTCTCGCCCGCCTTCGCAGCCGCAGACTGCACTGTCCACGCCAAATCGTCGTTATTCGACATGAGTCCGGTAATTTCTTCACCGAGTGCAACAACGCAGGCACCGGTGAGCGTTGCAAGATCAATCATCGCCGTTGGCTCGAGCTTCTTTGCATATGTGAGCGCATCAGCAAGCGTGAGCCGTCCTTCCGCATCGGTATTGAGCACCTCGATCGTTTTCCCATTGCTTGCCTTCACAATATCGCCTGGGCGCACCGCTTTTCCCGATGGCATGTTCTCGGTGGCAGCGATGATCCCGTGCACCTCGCAGCGCGGACGGATTTGCGCAAGTGCGGTAAAGAATCCCAGCACCGCGGCGGCTCCACCCATGTCGCACTTCATCGTCATCATGGCATCTGCCGGCTTAAGCGACAATCCTCCGGAATCAAACGTCACCCCCTTGCCCACCACAACCAGTCGCTTTTTCGTTGGCTGCTCGGGCTTATACGTGAGATGAATGAATTTCGGCGGGTGCTCCGATCCTTGCGCAACCGCAAGATACGCACCCATTCCAAGCTTCTCGCACGCCTCACGCTCAAGCACCTTCACCTTCATGCTTCGTCCTCCGCCCTTCGCAATGCGTTCCGCAGCCTCCGCAAGCGCAGCAGGTGTCATGACGTGCGCCGGCATGTTGACGAGATCGCGCGCAACCGTGATGCCGGACGCGATCGCAGTTCCACGCTCCACCGCCTTTTGTGCGCGCAACACATCGCGACCGTTCGCAAGCACAAGCGTAAGATCCTTGATGCGCTTCTCGCCGTTTTTCTTCTTGTACGTATCAAACGCGTAGTTTGCACACTCCGCAGCGATCACCATTGCTTCCACCACATCGCCCACGCCGTGCTCTGTTTGCGGCACTTGTACCGCGATGCTCTTTGCGCCATGCAACTTTGCACGCGCGATAGCGTTCCCCATCATGTCACGCACCGCATCGAGTGAAACAGAGGCCTCATCGCCCAAGCCAACCAAAAGAACTGCGTGTTGTGTGCCCTGGGGAAGATGCACAGTGATTACCTCGCCGAGTTTTGCACTGAATGCAACATTTTTCATTGCACGTGCTGCATGCGTACGAACTGCCTCAGGAAGCAACGCAACGATGCCGGCGCCATCGAACGCCTTCCCGCCAACCACGGGGATAACGCCGATATCGGCTTTCATTGCGAGAACATCACCTTTTTCGCCAAGAATATTCATAGATTTTTGCATACTCCTCCGAGTTAAGACGATTTTTGAACCGAATACCCCATTCTGGCCATTGGTTGACGAGAAAGTCAATTCACATTGACTCGTTTTCAAAATTCGTGCATACTTGGCCCCATAATTGATTTCCACGTTATGCCAAGCCGCCATCACCTTTCCCGAAAAGCACAAAACGCACTCTTTCAAGCAAAGCGCGAAGCAGGATTCGCCTCCCGCCGCAAAGCCAAGGCTATCCGCATGCGCAAGCAAGAGTCCAAGTCTGCTGGGAAGTAGCAGAAATCAAAAGTCCTCCGGTTCGGAGGACTTTTGATTTACTTCGTGTTTGCAAATGTGCGCAGGGTGTTCAAGAGTTCTCCCTTCGGCACCATCAATGAATCTTGTGACGTGCGCTCCTTATACTCAATGTTCCCCTCAGCGAGCGTTCGCTTACTGATGGTGAGCCGAATTGGCATGCCCATCAGATCTGCATCGGCAAATTTGGCACCCGCGGAAACATCACGGTCATCGTAGAAAACCGAGATCTTTTGAGATCGCAATTCATCGTACAGCGCATCCGCAGCGCTCACTGTTTCTTGATCATCGCCAATGCGAACCAAGTGAACGAGCGCCGGAGCAACACTCTTTGGCCAAATCATTCCCCTCTCATCATGCGACGCTTCCACAATTGCGCCCACCAATCGGCTTGTCCCGATTCCGTAACAACCCATCAACACGCGTTCACGTTTTCCAACATCGTTCGTAAACTCAAGTTCGAATGCATCGGAATACTTTGTGCCGAGATCGAAAATGTTTCCTACCTCGATTCCCTTGGTCGTAACGAGCGTTGATTGACATTGCGGGCACGCATCACCTGCTTTGTGCTGTGCGATTTCGGAATTCTCGCCAAATGCGCAGTGATCGCAGGCAATCAACACATCTTCGCCCGCATCCGTAAGCGCCTGGAACTCATGCGAGAGATTTTGCGTAAACACACCGCCGCTCGCTTGAACCACTTTCACATGCATTCCACAGCGTTCATACACGCGTACATATGCCTCAAGTACTTTCTGGTAAAACGCAGTGAGATCTTCTTGCGTGGTGTGAAAACTATACATGT
>CAZVBP010000059.1:5285-5908 GCA_964625515.1 uncultured Gammaproteobacteria bacterium | reverse complement strand
TTGTGGTGATCCATGATGTCGGGGGAATTGAAGGGGCTTTTTGTGTGCCCGATGATATTCCGCATCACTTCATTCTCCACAAAGCGACCAACTTTCGATACCGAGTACCCCATCATTTCACTCTTATGATAATCACTCGTCTTTGCCATTTCGTCTTGCCAGAAGCTCTTCACGACCGGATCGGTCACCCTACTTACCCATTTCTTTTGAAACGCATCGTCCGAAATCATGCGTGGAATTTCCACGATCGTTCCAGGATTGTCAATATCCGCCATGAGCGTCAGCATGTAGTTGCGCATGTTGTGCTCAAACATTGGCCCGATCATTTCTGGTGGGAACAGCATGTAGAAAATGGAGATCATTTCCTGCACCGCGAAATCGCGCATTTCCAAGCTTGGTGCCTCAAGCATGTTCAAGCCCATTGGTTTCTCCATGTCGGAAGGGTTGAAGTAGATGACGTCGTCAATGCGCTCTTTTGGAATAAGCTCAAGCAAGCCATCAGCCAAATCGCCGTGCGGATCAATCACGCACACACCTTTCCCGTCAGGAATATCTTGTGCTGCGAGATTCTTGATGAACTCCGATTTTCCAGAACCCGTTTTTCCCACAATGTACATGTGGCG
>CAZVBP010000059.1:0-5275 GCA_964625515.1 uncultured Gammaproteobacteria bacterium | reverse complement strand
ACAGTCTCTTTCCCGCGATACGTATTCGTTCCAATACGAAGACCATCGGTGCCCATGGTGGTTGGCGCAGGAGCAGTGCTCGCCATCATCCAACGAATATTTGGCGTCTCCGTGCTCGACAGCGGCAAATGCCACAAGCTTGCCATCTCCTCGGTGTTGAGAATCATGGAATATCGTGGCGAAAATCGCCGATACACAAAGTCATGAATAAGTGCGGTTTTCTTCCGTGGAATTGCTTTCGTGAAAGAATTGCCAAATTCGTAAATACTAAACTGATTAAATGCGGACAGCACGTTATTCAAATATAACTGCGCCGCTTCTGATGACGATGCCTGTGCCACAATACGCACATTCACCTCCACGCCGGCCTTGGAAATTTTATTCTCAATACCCTCAACCATTTTGGTTTCTGCTGGACTCATCTTGCGATCACGTCGTCGTTGCTCCTGCTTTTCCTTCCCCTCTTTGCTTGTAGAGAGCGACGAAATCCAAGATTTTCCATGCTGCGCTTCTTCAAGCGTCATGCCCTCCTGCATGTGGCGGGCAATCTTTGCACCCGACTCGCGCCAACCATGGTGCGTGGGACGAATCATGTATTGAATTGCAACGCCGTCATTCTCCGCAACTTTCGACAAAACATTTGTGAGCGCATTCAGCGGATCACTTTCGAGATCTTTATACGTCTTCACCGGGAATACACTCTTTCGTTTCAACGTCACATACCCACCAAGCACGGTTCCCTGCGGCGCAAACATGTTGTAATCCGGCACTTCTTCAAACTGCGCATCGCTCCACTGCGCATGAATTTGCTGCTCTAAGAATTCTCGCATGTTGCGTGAGACCGTCACGTAAAATGAAATCAATTTCCGATGCGCGACAATCTCAAGTGCAACTGCATCACTTCGTCCAAAAAACCACGCGCCAAATCCGTGATGCGGTTTCAAACCCCCGATCGCGGCATACACTGTTTCTGCAACAGCAATCTGCTCCTTGATCATCGTGGCGTTATCGGTCTGTTTTGTATCTTCCTCGTTGTGAAATCGCGGCACCGTTAAAAGCAACGTCACCATTGCATCGCCGCCCCCGCGAAGATGAGCGTTCCGCAAAAGCACTGCGCGAAGAACGAGCACGGCACCCACAATCAGGAGCACGAGTGCAACGAATGCAATACCCCAGGGAAGAAAGACGAGGATCCCCGGCGATTTCGATTCCAAAATACCTGTGCGGGAGAGATCATCGAGCGTGGAGAAAGACGACGTATTGAGCACAAGAAGAAATGAAGAGCAAACGCAGCGCTTATGACGCAGCAACCAGGGCCATGACTCGATCGGTCTTAATCTTAATCTCCTGCTCAATGAAATACTTGTTGATCCCGGGAAGATGAAGAAGCCACGATTGAATGAGTTTCCAGACTTCTTTCACTTTCGCCGTGCCACGCAAAACCATCTGTGTGATGTGTTGTGCAACGATCTCTCCTTGCTCTTTAAACGTCTTTCGACGGTGCTCCGGAAGCGCGATATACACGTCGAGCAACCCGTCTGAGAGAATATCCTCCACTTTTTTTAACGTGATCGCTTGAACATCGGGTTCTTCTTGCTGTCCTCGTGCGCGATACGGCGCCATGGTTGGTGACGATTGCGCCGGGGCCTCAGACTGATTATCGACCGAATGATCACCCTCCAACGACTCCCCTTCCACACCAAACTCTACCGATCCGGCAGTCGGCACTTCTGCCTGTGGCAGCAAATTCACCTTGGGCTCACGCTCAGTCATGGCGCAATTATAGCACGCCGCGCAATCGCACCCATCACTTTCGATGGAATCGTTTCATCCCCAGCGCACACTTGACCGAGAATGATTCCTTTGCTAATGTTCGCGGTTCACTTTGTTATTTTAGGACTTTCTCATTTTCGACAAGTTTCGGCGCGGAGCGAGGAAAGCTCGTGAGACGTACTTCACGGTACGTTGAACGAGTTTCCGAAGCGACAAACCGAAAATTGGCAAAATGAGGAAGGACTAATCATATTTCTATGACCACGCAATACACGCACAACCTCGAGCCAAAGCTCTTGCGGCGCCTTTCTGAAGCGGTGCGTGTCTTGGTGCGTGGATTTTTTGGCAAAATGTTCGGATTTTTGTACGCAGTAACGGCGTAAAAGGATCTCACGTTCTGCCAAAAGCAGAACGTGTTCCTTCACGCCCCAAGCGTTACGCATCGCGCGTAACCACCACACAGGAGTTCCCCGTGTCACGATTCATTCCGGAAACGTACAAGGAAGCCTACAGCATCCTGGCTTGGCTCTTCCGCGAATTCATCGATCACAAAGCGCGCCGGTACTACCGCGCAGTGCTCCTCTGGATCTTCGCGATCAAGATCTTGGAAGTGATCATCCCCTGGTGTTTCGGGCTCATCATCGTCGCCGCTGTCTCGCACACCTCATTCGTACCCGCATTTCTGGGGTTCTGCATCGCACACGCACTGCGCCTCTATGCCGATTGGCGCGGGGGGTGCGCGCGCGAACTATTCATCGGCCAGGCATTTCTGGGGCTCGACACCGAAATCACCCGGCAATACCTGGAAAAGGATATCGGCACGCACATGAAAGAACACAAGGCGCTGTCGAAGTCCGTGCTTGAAAAAGGACGGCAGCGCGCAGATACGCTCATCCACCTTCTCACGTTCTGGATGGCGGATTCCGTTCTCCTCCTCGTTGTTGTGCTCCCGATCCTTGCCGTGATCAGCCCGGTGGTGTGTGTCACGATCGTCATTGCGATCGTGATCGGCATCCTCGCGTCGTCGTACTCCAATCGGCACGTGATGGCACGCGCCGATATCGTCGACGAAGAGCATCGCGAGAACATGGCGCGCCGCGATGATCGGATCAACGCCATCGAACGCATGATGACCGCTGCAGAAGAAGCAGCGGAAGCGGAGAGCTTCACCCATCGATACCGTGAAGTCCTTTCACACGACCGGCCAGTGTGGCTGGGCTTCATTGGGAGCAGCGCGGGGCGCAATGCGTTTCTCACTGCGGCACTCCTCCTCATTGTGTGGATCACAGCAACGAAAACGCAGCACGACGCAATGACGGTGAGCACGTTCGCGTCCATTGGCACGTGGGTCGCGGTCGCCATCGCGCAGGTGAATAACCTGTCGCAGATGGAACGGCAAACGCTCTGGTCCGTGGCGCCCCTCAAGG
This sequence comes from uncultured Gammaproteobacteria bacterium, assembly GCA_964625515.1. Classification (GTDB taxonomy): domain Bacteria; phylum Patescibacteriota; class Patescibacteriia; order UBA9934; family UBA9934; genus CAIKHN01. Next base: position 2,075 of record CAZVBP010000059.1, on the reverse strand, counting down.
CGCTGCGCGCGGCGCTCGAAATCCCGTCGGCCATCACCAACAAGGACGAAGGGATCATCATCGGTGATGAACCGATCACCGTGGAGTTCCGCAACGTGTCGTTCGGCTATGGGGACGGCCCGCTCGTGCTCAAGAACTTCAGCCTCGTCATCAAGCCCGGGGAGAAAGTAGCGCTCATCGGGCAGAGCGGATCTGGAAAGTCCACCATCGGCAAACTGCTGCTGCGCTACTGGGATCCAACGGAAGGAGCAATCCTTGTGAACGGTCATGATCTGCGCACGCTCAACCTACGCGCATGGCGAAAGCGCGTGAGCCAGATCAATCAGCGCACACAGCTCTTCACCATGAACTTGCGGGAAAACCTGTGGTACGGCGTATGCAAAAAGGAACGCGCCCGGATCACGGATGAGGGACTACTCTCCATGATGCATCGGTTCCGTGTGAATTTCGGCAACGGCCGACTGAAGCACGGGCTCGACACGCAGATTGGAGGAAAGAACGGCGAGGAGATCTCCGGCGGCGAAGCGCAGCGCCTCCTCATCCTGGCCGCCGTGCTCCGCAATCCAGGATTCATGGTGATCGACGAGGCCACAAGCGCATTGGACGCAGAGAGCCAAGAGGCGGTGCAATCGGCGCTGTACGAAGCGCTTCAGGAAGGCGCGGGCGCGATCCTCATTGCGCACCGACTCTCCACCACACGCGGCTGCGATCGGTTCGTGATGATGCGTCCGGTAACGGACGAGTCGGAAGGACAGATCGAAGCCATCGCACACAGCATGGAAGAGCTCGCACTCGCCTCCCCAACTTTCCGCAAACTCGCGAAGAAAGAAGGGGTGCTCCTCGGTGACTGACATCGCCCCGCCGCGCACGAGCGCTGGGGACACGCAACGCCCTCCAAGATCTTCACCGATCCTGGAGGGCGTTCTGCTTTACGAAACACTCATTCTTCACTAATGTTCGCACTGTCAGCAGGCACCCGCCCTGACACGCCACCACTGGCATCCCCCTCCAAATTGCCGTGCATGAACGCACGTGCCGTGCATGAACGCACGGCAGGGAGACGAGATGAAGATCATCACCCTCAAGAACAGCCACCTGCTCCACCATTTTCTCAGGAATCCGGAACAGACCGTAGACCGTGCCATCAGGGAAGGCCACGGACAAGAGCTCCTTCAGGTGCTTCTCGCCTATCCAGTCGACAACATGGTCTGGTCCGAAATCCTGCGGCTGGGAGAATCGCTGTCCGCCGACACGAACTACTGGTTCCAGGAGATCGTTCGATCCGCAACTTACGTGGCGCTCGCTCGACAGTGGCTCCGAATTTCGCTCCTCACGACTCTGCTTTCTGGCGGCCCCTCCATGCCAAACCTCGAACGCGCGATCATGGAGGGCGCGTTCAACTCCGTGGTGTGCGAGTTCTCAACGGAAGGAATACGATCCATGAAGGCGCCGCTCAACAGAGCGATCGCGACCGTCGTCTGTGCGGAGCGCATTCAGCGGTTTTTGAACAACAAGGACTTCGAGCGTGCGTTCGGCGAGCTCGTATACAGTGCAAAGATCATCGATGGGTGGCGCCCGGACGAGTTCCAATTCTGGGTGGAGCAAGTGTGGTACGTGCACCACCGTCACCACCTGGTGGATACGCTCACTGGCGACAGTTCAGATTGGCGGAGAACAACAGAAGGAAGGCCCGTTCGATGTGGACGAATCGGCAAGAAGGAAGTGCCATACATCCACACCGAAACCGTGGGCGTCCCAATGACGTGGTTGTGGGGGTCCGTACACCAAGCCGCTCCACTTCGCACACCCGTCCGCAGAATGGACCCCGGTGGCGCGAGCGGAAGCCGGCGAAGTGTCTGTCGACGGCGAGACATTCACCTTTTCGGTGGACGATACCGGTGCGAGGCTGCGTGACCTGATCAATCAATGGAATCAGGTTGCGCGAGAACGAAGTGTCGCATCGTTCTGCAGCGCGCAAGGCCTCAAGTACCCCACACCCTGACCATCAGTACGACAACTGCGCCCCGCCGCGCACGAGCGCTGGGGACACGCAACGCCCTCCAAGATCTTCACCG
>CAZVBP010000058.1:0-5919 GCA_964625515.1 uncultured Gammaproteobacteria bacterium | reverse complement strand
CTATTGCGGAACAATTTTACAACCCTTGCCTTCTTGGACGAGCGTTGCATTTTTTACTTTAAAGCCGGCTGCGAGCTTGTGGCCGCCGCCGCCGTACAGGCGCTCGGCGATTTTGGCCACGTCGGTTCGTCGAGAGCGGATGCTTCCTTTCACGGATCCGTCGTCGGCTTCGCGATAGACTGCGATGACGTCGTGCGTTTCGTCGAGCATTGCATTAAGAAATTCGGAGATAATCGTGCCAAGACTGTCGAGCTCTTCCGGTGTGGCGCCGATCGCTGCCACATCCTGTTGTGTGATTGCGGTTGCCACGCCGCCGAAAGTTTCGTCGGGGTAGAGACGCTCAAGTGCAATGCCCCAGATGCGCAAAAAGTTTGTGGATTTGTTTAAGTAGTTGATGCGGATGATGTCGTGGAGGCGTGCGCCAAGTTTCAAAAGTTCTGCTGCGGCTTCGATTGCGGCGTTTGTGGTGTTTGTGGAAAAGAAGACCTGCGTGTCGGTAGTAATGCCCGTGAGAAAGCACTGCGCAGCATCGGTGGTGACGGGGTAGTGCGCCGCTTTTACAAATCGCCATACCAAATCGGCAGTGGACGCCGCTGTTGGTTCCACCACGTTGATTGTGCCGTATCGTGGGTTTGTTGCGTGATGATCGAACGAAACTATCGGAACGCGATGCGCCATTTTTGCAATTGCGCCGGGAAGATACGCGCCGTCGGAACAATCGCAGACGATAATAAGATCGATGCTCGGCTGTGCGAGTACGCCATCATCTCGACGAATCACGTCCACCATGGGGAGATAGGAAAAGTTTTCCGGGAGCGGCTTGGGGGAGAATACGTCCACGCGTTTTCCGAGCGCCGTCAACACATGAAAAAGCCCAAGGGTTGATCCCATGGTGTCGCCATCAATCCGCTCATCGGTCATGAGCAGGATGTGCTGTGCATTGGCGATGTGAGCCGTGATGTTTTGGAGCACGATCGGGTTCATATCAGTGTGAGGGGGCGTGTGAGGACCAAGGAGTGAGTGTAGCACGGTGCCGTGGAAGATTCCAGGACGGTGCCGTGGCGTACGTATCATCTTGAACGGCAAAGTGGCGGCACCCGAGGGCGCCGCCACTGCGAACGTGGTCGTGAACCGTTCACTCGCGCTGAAGCGATGGGGTGAAGAAGTCCTTCGGAAGCTCGGTCCACAGGAAGAACTTCACATGGACGCGCGCGAGGACTCGATCATCGCGCATGTCCTGGACCACGAGGATGACTCCGTCCCTCGTGATGCCGATCGCCTCGAGGAGCGCATGTTCTTCATCTCGGATCCCGAGCTGATCTTGGATATCGAGTTCGGTCATGTTGGTCATGCTCGAGAGGGTAGCGCTCGCGGCGCCGTGGAGCGTGTCCTGACGCCAGTGGGTGGGGCTGATGACCGCCCGCACATTCTTGTCCGGGAAGGCCGAGCGCATCACGTATTCGCGCCACGTGGCACTGGGCGTTCCCATCGGTCCGTGGATGTTGCTCGTCGTCCACCCGCCCGCCCGCGTCGACGGCCATTCACTGATGAACACGCCGTTCGGCGCGAGCGCGTGGGCCGTTGCGGCATTCGCCACGAGCTGCACCGCCATCGTGCTTGAGGGAATCACGAAGGAGCGATGCGCGTCGTACACGACCACATACTCTTTGTGGACGCCGTCAGGATGTGTGTCCCAATTGTCGTAGACCACGAGCACGTTGATCCCCAGCGCCTTGTGGAACGCCCAGAATACAGTGATTCCGACGCCGTCTTCAACCTTCATCGCCTCGCTGATGTCCGGGAGCGCCAGAGCGAGCTCGGGCCATGCGGGTACCATCAGGCAGGGCATGCTGCCTTGAGCAGCTCTCGGGGTGATGTGCGCGATGCTGTCGATGCCATCGATGATGGACTTGTGACCCCGCGGCACGAGGAGACGGCCACGCTTGCCGATGGTGAAGAGGGGACGGAGAGATTTCTTGGACATGGGAGCCTCCTGGCAGTTTCAGCATGAACGGAGCGTTCACGCTGCCCCGGCATGTTTGGAAATGATTCCAGACAAATCGGGGAAATATGCCCAAGGAACTGAATAGCGTAGTGATGGCCGCATGTTTTGTCAAAAGATTCGAGCGCCGATTGTGGTCGGCGCTCTCGTGCGTTGGAGGGCCCTTACGCCCGTTCGATGGTGAGGACGAGCACCCCTTTTCGCTCCCTAGAGAGGAGATAGATCCCTTGTAGTTCCGACAGAAGCCCGTCGGCCGATCTCAACTGTTTGGACACTCGGTGGTAAGGAATCTTCGACACCGCATCGGTGAAGTTTCGGAACCGTCGGATCTTTGTTACGTGGACCCGGACTTCTCGGCTCGAAGAGAAGAGTTCGATCTCATCTCCCACCCGGACACGCGCCGCATCGCCATCGTTGATGCGAATCTCGAGCGTCTTGTCTCCGTCCAGGATCTCATCGATGAGAAAGTCCCTGATCGACATGCTGATCATGATGCCTCCTGAATGTGGATCGCAAAGGTACCACCACGGATAAACGACTGTAAACCTTCCCCCTTCCTGTATTCCGCTTTATACTCCTTGCACTATGTACCTCTCCCGCATGGAGCTTCAGGGCTTTAAGACGTTTGCCCAAAAAACCACACTTGTTTTCCCTGGCCCAAAAGGGGGTGATCACGCCGTCACGGTGGTGGTGGGGCCCAATGGGAGCGGGAAATCCAACATTGCGGATGCAATTCGCTGGTGCTTGGGGGAGCAGTCCATGAAGCTTTTGCGCGGAAAAGCTGCCCAAGACGTGATTTTTTCTGGCGCAGACGGGCGAGCACGATCCGGCTTTGCGGAGGTAAGTTTGACGTTTGACAACGCCGACGGCTCGCTGAAGGTTTCGTTTGCGGAAGTGGTGGTGACCCGCAGGCTCTATCGCGATGGGGAATCGGAGTATCTTTTGAACGGTCAAACGGTTCGTTTGTCCGACATCCAATTGCTTCTCGCTGAGGCTGGCGTGGGCCAACGATCGTATTCGGTGATCGGGCAGGGAATGATCGATCACGTGCTTACTGCATCGCCCGAGGACCGCAAAGTGTTTTTTGACGATGCTACGGGCGTTCGTGGATTTCAGATCAAGCGTCATCAAGCGCTGTTGAAGCTCCAAAAGTCTGCGGAGAATCTTGCCGATGTGGAGATGGTATTGCGTGAGCTTGAGCCGCGACTCACGATGTTGCGCCGACAAGTGAAGCGTTGGAACGAGCGCGAGGCGGTTGTTGCCGAGCTTGCCGCGGTGTCGGCGGAGTATTTTGGCGTGCAGTGGTGGAATTTGATGGATGAGAAAAGCGCGATTGATGAGCGATCACAACGCGCAGCAGCGTTGGTGACGGAGAAGCGCGCGGAGCTTGCGCGTGGCGATGCGCGACTTGCTGCGATCGAAGCGGCACAGACACCAAACAATTCCGATGCCGAATCGATGCATGCGCTGCAATTGGCGTACAAAACTGCACAGCAAGCGCTTGCGGATGCTCGGCGTGCGCATTTTGCCGCAGAGCGCGATTTGGAGCTTGCAAAAGTGCAATCGCAAACCACATGGGCGCCGCTGCCGCTTCCGGATATTATTGCGGAGGTTCGCGACGTTTCCGAGCACCATCGCATGATCGCGGCAAGACTTCGTGCCGTGCAAAACATTGCCGATCTTGCACCAATCATCATCGATGTTGATGCGGTGACGGTACGAACGAACAGTTTGCGTGATCGGCTCACACGCCCGAATCCGGAAGATTTCGTGCCGAGCGCTGCGATGCTCACCGCGATTGAACATGGCAAGGCGCGCGTGATTGAGTGCGAAGCACGCGTGAAAGAAAGTGAACGCGCGATTGATACAAAGTCGCAAGAAACGACCACGGCGACGAACGAGGTCTTTGCGGTTCAGCGTGAGGTGCGCGCGTTGCAACAGGCACTTTCGGCGCTCGAAGCGCAAGAAAATGCGATCGCAATCGATCGCGCGCGCTGTGAAACACGACTTGAGGGGCTGAAGAAAGAAATGACGGATGCGGTTCCGGAATTAGTTGCGTCGATCCTTTCATCGGCGCCAACAAATCGTGCACTCGATATTGGCACGCTTCACACCAAGATGCTCCGCCTTCGTCATCAATTTGAATTGATCGGCAGTATCGAAGAAACGGTGATGAAGGAGTATCAGGAGGCTGATGAGCGTTTCACGTTCCTGTCCACGCAAGTAAAAGACCTTCGCGACGCAATTGCATCTACAGAAAAGATTATCGATGAGCTCGATGCGCAAATCCGTGAGCAGTCCGACGTTGCGTTCAAGGCGATCGCGACGGAGTTCCAAAAGTATTTCGCGATTTTGTTTGGCGGTGGACGATGTTCGCTCGTGAAGCTGACGAAAGAGGATTATTCCGATGAGGAACTCCGCGATGGCGAATCTGCGATGAGTGATGCGTCGTCCGATCGTGAGCTCGTGCATCATGATGATGTTGATACGCTCGAGGCGATTACGAAGCGCGTGCAGGAGCGGAAAGATGCGGTGATCGGGATTGATATTCAAGCAACGCCTCCGGGCAAGCGATTGAAGGCGCTTAATTTACTTTCTGGCGGCGAGCGGGCGCTGACGTCGATTGCACTCGTTTCGGCGATTATGGCGACGAATCCCGCGCCGTTTGTGGTGCTCGATGAGGTTGATGCTGCGCTTGATGAAGCGAATACGGTCCGTTTTGCCAATATTTTGAACGAATTACGAAAGCTCACGCAATTCATTGTGATCACGCACAACCGCGCAACCATGGAGAAGGCAGATTTGCTTTATGGCGTCACGATGGGGGATGATGGGGTGAGTAAGCTCCTCTCGGTCCGATTAGAGGACTATGCTGACGGAGGAACCGCAAGACGGTAGGCCCTCATAACCCATCACCCTATGCGCAATCACACACAGTCACGCCCTGGTCCTGCATTTGCGCGCAGGGGAAAGGGAACATACGGCACGCAGCGTGGTGCGCGAACGCAGGGCGTTGAACGCATCGATCGTGCGCCACGTGATAGTCGTGGGGAGTTTGGCTTTGACGACGCATCTCGTCCAAGCGTGCGCCCGCCCTTTATGAAAAGTCGCGATCGCGGAGCTCGTGATGAGAAGCGTTTCGATCAGCGCACACGTGGTCCTCGTGCGCTCGCCGCGCGTCCACGATCGGGATCGCCAACCAGCTGGGAGAATGTTGCGGAGTGGTATGGCACGCATCTTTCTGCGCCAGGAACGTATCAGTCGGAAGTGGTCTGGCCGGGCGCGATGAAATTGTTGAACGTGGTGAAGGGGAAAACGTATCTTGATGTTGCGTGCGGTGAAGGCACATTTGCGCAGATGATCAGCGCGAAGGGTGGGAACGTGGTGGGCATCGATGCATCCCCAACGCTCGTGCGTCAGGCGCAAACAAAGAATATTCGGAGCGCCGAGTTTTTTGTGGCGGATGCGGAACGGTTTGCGCATCACTTCGACGGATCGGAGCCAGGAACGGTGAAGCGATCATTCGACGGCGCGGTAATGATTTTAGCGCTGCAAAATGTGCGCGACATGCCCGGCGTGTTTGCGCATGTGGCAAAAGTGCTCGCAAAAGATGCGCCGTTTGTGATTGTGCTCAATCACCCCGCATTTCGAATTCCGCGCCAAAGCAGCTGGGGATTTGAGGATGAGCGTAAGATGATGTATCGCCGCGTGGATAGCTATCTCACCGAGAACGCAATTCCGCTCCAGATGCATCCGGGTGATGCACCCGACGTCAAAACGACGTCATTTCATCGCCCCATTTCGTCGTTTATCACGTCGCTTGCTGCCAGTGGCTTCGTCGTCGACGCAATGGAAGAGTGGATTTCGCACAAAGAAAGCACTTCCGGCCCCCGTGCAAAAGCCGAGAATCGCATCCG
>CAZVBP010000057.1:0-6025 GCA_964625515.1 uncultured Gammaproteobacteria bacterium | reverse complement strand
CATGGTTAGGTCACCCGGTTTCGGGTCTTTTGTCTGCGACAAGCGCCGATTAAGGCTTGCTTTCACTGTGGCTCCGTCCCAAGGGACTTAACCGAGCCGCAAACAAAAACTCGTTGGTTCATTCTTCAATAGGAACGCCGTCACCCTTGCGGGCTCCGACTCCTTGTAAGTATATGGTTTCAGATTCTATTTCACTCCCCTTCCGGGGTTCTTTTCAGCTTTCCCTCACGGTACTAGTTCACTATCGATCAAAACATGTATTTAGTCTTGCCACATAGTCGTGGCTGATTCCGACAAGATTTCTCGTGTCTCGCCGTACTCAAGCTCAAACACTGTACGTTGACTGATCCATTTCGCGTACGGGACTATCACCCTCTTTGGTCATGCTTTCCAACATGTTTCACTACAGATCGCCATTGCGTACCGGTCATAACCAGATGACCATCGTATTTCGCTTACAACACCTTCAAAACAACGGCTGGTACCTTTCGCCAGTCCTTGGCGTTCCCGAAGGAACGTTGCGGAAGGCTTCATTTGTGAAGGTTTGGACTGATCCCATTTCGCTCGCCACTACTTTGGGAATATGAGCACGATCCATCATCTCGCTCCTCGAAGCACCGAGGTTCGAGATGAGGATCTTACCCGTTCGTTTCTTTTCCTCTAGGTACTGAGATGTTTCACTTCCCTAGGTTCCCTTTTGCCGCCTATGAATTCAGCGGTCAAAAAATCAGGCATTCCCCTGATTGGGTTTCCCCATTCGGACATCTCCGGGTCAAAGGTTGCTTGCCACCTCACCGGAGCTTATCGCAGGCTGCTACGTCCTTCGTCGGCATGTTTTGTCGAGCCATCCACCAATATACCCTTAATGCTCTCCACTCACTGATTGTCGACGACGCTTTAGACGTCATCATGGTCAGTAAGTTCTCTATTTCGCAATCTTCGATTGTGAAAGTTCGGAGCAAAGCGTTCAAGAGCCTTCAACGCTCACGCTCCAAAGCGGAAAATTCCGCAACGATTCTGTGATCTGTAACGTGCGCGGAATGGTATATGACGCGGAAAAGACTGTCAAGAAAGGACGGAACCAATCTATCCACTCTTGATACACAGTCATTTTTATGCGAGAATTAGCCGTTATGTTGAAAATCACGCTCATCACCATCGGCACCCTTCCACGAGGGCCGTTCACCGCAATTGGGGATGATTTTCGATTGCGCTTGAAAAAGTTCGTCATGCTTACAGAAAAAGTGCTCTCGGACGAGAAAAAGATTGACGACGCCGTCCCGAAAAACGCCATCCTCATCGTGCTCGACGCCATCGGCCCGTCACTCACCTCCGAGACCTTCGCGCATACACTCAAATCATACGAAGATCGCGGCGATCATCTCACCATCATCCTCGGCGGCCCACACGGCCTTCCCGAGTCCGTCAAAACGCGCGCCCAACTCCGCCTCTCCCTCTCCCCCATGACAACAACCCACGACCTCGCGCACCTTTTCTTCCTTGAGCAGCTCTACCGCGCATGCACGATTAATCACGGAGTACGGTATCATTACTAAATATGCCCCATCTCCTCGCTGACATTCCCGTTAAAGCATGGGTCGAATGTGATGGAAAAGTGTTGTTTATTCAGGAACTCGATGAAGAAGATGGACGATGGGTATTACCGGGTGGAAGAATCGATGTTGGAGAAATGCCCAGAGATGCGCTGGTGAGGGAAATGAAAGAGGAGTTGGATCTTGACGCAACTGTCGGCGACATTCTTGATTGCAACATTTTCACCAGTAAGTCAGGTCAAACACATTTTATTGTGGTCTTTGCGGTTACCGTTGATCCAGAACAATCGATCATCCTAGAAAATAGTGAGGTGTCGAGAGCTGAATGGATGCCAATCGAAGACGTCAAACATCTCAAGTTGCGACCTGAGTACATTCCGATCGTGCAACGACTCACGAAAAAGATATAACTTATCCTATCGCACCATCGCTTTCAAAAAGTAGTCTGCCTCGAGGTTCACGTGGGAGCCGATTTCTTTGAAACCAAGCGTTGTACGCTCGAGGGTAAGAGGGAGAAGGGCGACGGAAAATTCGATTCCGTTGTCGACGGGAGACGGATCACAAACAGTGAGGCTGATACCGTCAACGGTGATTGATCCTTTTTGCACAATATATTTCACAAAGAATTCCGGCGCACGGAACGTGATGCGGCAATTTTCGCCGTCGTGCTGTTTTTCGATAATTTCCGCAGTGCCATCCACATGGCCAAGCACGGTGTGACCACCAAACTCATCGCCCATGCGAAGCGGCTGCTCTAAACACACTCGGTCGCCAACCTTGAACGCTCCGACTGTGGTCTTTTCTAACGTCTCCTGCATCACAGAGAACGTCCATCGCGGGCCGTCGACCGTAATCACCGTGAGGCACACACCGTCAATCGCCACGCTCGCCCCCATCTGTGTGGACGTGAGCACGTCACCAACATCAATCGTGATATCCAAAAAATCATCACGACGTTCGATCGCCGTCACCGTCCCTAGTCCTTTTACAATTCCGGTGAACATATCTAGCGAACATCAACAAATGCATCGTCCAACGATTGTCCCGGCTCGTACACGATAGATTCTCCAGCGACTTTCAAAATCTCCTCAAGGAGGACGGGATATTCGGTACCTTGAAAATGCTCGCCGGTTTCTGGCGTCACGAGAGCCGCATGAAGCGTTGCGGCATAGCGCTTACCATGCTCAACGGGAATGATGGGATCGTTCTGCGCGTGAATGACGACGAATTTTGCGGCGCGCCACATGAGCACTTCAAAATCGAGCTCGGAAAAGAAAAAGCCTCGAAACTTTTCGTCCGCAATCATCCATGGCGTTGCAATCATCACCATGGCATGCGGTGTGGTGCGCGCTTCCGCGGCCTCGAGCATCCGGAGCGCTGCGGCACCGCCAAGCGAATGACCAACGATGATGTCGTTCTCCGTAAGCGGCGCACATACATCCACGAGTGCCTCGGTCCACGCATCGCGATCGGGTTCTGCGGGGTTTGGCAACTCCGGAATAAGCACATCAAATCCCCTTGCGCGGAGCTCACGCTCAAGCCAAGGAAGGAAATTGGTGGAAGGCGACGCCTTGTATCCGTGAACAAGAATGATGCGCATAAAACATGGTCACTATAAGAAACGCCGCCTGTAAACGCAAGCCGTGCCGTTATCACCACACGATGCTCACTTTATTCTCCTACTATCTTCATGAGTAATTCCGGAAACTCTTCCGTTTGCATATCGCGAAAACAGTAATGTCCATGACCCGCCAGCTCAATGAATTCGCCGCCCAGCGCATCATGAAATATTTTCGCGCTCTTCTTCCCGTCTTCTTCCTCGTCATCTGACGTAAAAATAACCACGCGCTTCACCCGTGAACGAACATTCCCATCGATCGAGTATGTATAAAATGCTTTCTTGACTTCATTCTGTTCATCGGGAATTTTCCACGGGGCAACCAAAATAAGGGTATCGATGGTGCGCTTAGAATCTCCGAGCCATCGCACAAGAAATGCGGCTCCGCAGCTATGGCCGACGAGTGTCGTGCCCTCATCGATCAAATACTTCTCGAGCTCTTCTCGATATGCCTCGTAGTTCGGCATCCACGGATTTGGCATCATCGGTCGCTCCGTTGGTATACCGTGCGCAATCAGTTCCCGTTGAAGCCACGGTTGCCAATGTTTATCATACGTTCGCGTTTCCGGATTCATCGCTTTCTCTACATCCGAGGGACAGCCATGAATGATGATGCAGTTTCGTTCGATCATAAAAATCCCTAGATCCCAATCTCGAATTTCCAAGGCATTGGAATTAATGAAAGATTCACTGGATGTTGAAAGCGTGATTCTTTCTTCCAGACGATCAATCGATCTTTAAATGTGCCGAGTAGCGCCCCGACATCGTCGATCTTATGCGCGCTCATAGAAATAAAAATCTCAACCGGATGAACCTTAATCTTAATTTCAGCGCTTCGACCATAAACCATAACGTCTTCGATCTTCGTAACCTCCGAGACGATAGCTCGAATCTCCTCAGAAAGAGCTCGCGCCTCCTCAGAGGATAGCTTGGTGTCATCAACTTCGATATGGATAACCGGCCTACAAAAGATTTGGTGGACGAGGAGAGACTCGAACTCTCATGCATTACTGCATATGCTCCTAAGGCATACGTGTATACCAATTCCACCACTCGTCCGGAAAAGGTACCCAAGTTTGTCATCTACTGCGTCAGATTTCTGCAAGCCTCCTCACCGTACGTCTTTGTACGCCTCGTCGGCTTTCGAAATCTTCCTTGTATATGACAAACTTAGTACCTTTTCCCACGCTTCACATCTCGCTCGGTCCTTGCAACTGACGTTCGCAACACATCATACCGAACGAATGACATTCGGCAAATGTATGATGAATGAATGTATCGGTTCTTTGGGGCGTGCTCCATGTTTCCGAAAAATCATTCGTTTATTTTCGAATGAATTTTCGTCACTTATCCTCGAAAACGCACTTGCAGACTCCCTTCTGGCATGATGCAATATGCATACAAACAACTCCCCATGAACCCTGATATCAGGGCTTGTGGGGAGTTTTGTTTGTCCCGCGGAATCGATTCTGCTCCTTAACAATTTATCACTCTATGAACACAAAATATGTTCTTGGATTCCTCCTCGCAATGTCCGTTATGTTTGCTGTACCCACGGCACGCGCAGAAACGACGCCGGCAGTCATCCTCTCAGAAATTGCATGGGCAGGAAGCGCGCAATCAACCGCAGATGAATGGATTGAGCTCGCAAATGTTGGATCGGCCAGCGTCGACATCAGCGGATGGACCATAACCGGCGCAGGCACCGGTGGTGCAACGCTCACCATTCCGAGCGAGACTGTTCTTTCCCAAGGATCAACGCTCCTCATCGCGAACTACGCGCTGGGCGATGAGAAAACGGCCCTCATGGTTGCACCAGATATTGTGACGACGTCGATCAGCATTCTCAATACGGATCTTGCCATTGCACTCGTCGATTCATCCGGCGTGGTTCACGACACATACTCCGATTCGGGAACGCCAAATCTTGGATCATCGGAAACGTACGCGACCATCGAGCGTGATGTAACATCGCTTGCATGGGCAACCGCAGAAACATCGGCGAATCTCATCGGCGAATCCCCTGGATCGCCGGGCGTCATCGGCCATCAAACAGCGCCATCAAACAATGCTGAAGACACCAACCCTGCACTCAATGATCCGTCGGTCTCCGAAACGCCCGTCACAGAGCCGGAAACGACACCCGAACCGGAACCACCGACCAATCCGATTATCATCAATGAATTTCTTCCCGCGCCAAGCAATGATGGCGACGAGTGGGTAGAGCTCTATAACACGAGTGATGCGGCGGTGAATGTGGAAGGCTTGTCGCTCATCGACGCATCGGGCGCTCTCACCGAACTCACCGGAACACTCGCGCCACTTTCGTACAGCATCGTGCTGAATCCTGGAGGGAATCTCAACAACGGTGGTGACACCATCGCGCTGATCGATGCAGCAACAATGGTGCTCGACACGATTACGTACGGCACTGAGTCACTTCCCGCACCGGATTACGATGTGGCACTCGCATTGATCAACGATATGTGGACGGAAACGGTGGGCACGCCTGGCGCAGTGAACGTATTCCTCGATCCCGAATCTATCGTTATTCCGACGGTCGACGATGCTTCGCTCAACAACTCACCGGATACTTCCGATTCCGACACTCCAACAGAAACGGTTCATCAAGCAGAAACGTCCACGACCGATACATCCACCGACCCTGCCGGTCCCATCGATGCAGAGATCATCATCACCCAAGATTCCTCCTCGGAAACTTCTGCATCGAACACGAACAACACTGCAGAGCCCGTCAACGAATCGACTCATCCTGCTGCTGTGCTCGCGCCACAGATTGGATCGATCATTATCAACGAGATTCTCCCCTCCCCCAGCACCGGTGCTGATGAAT
>CAZVBP010000056.1:0-6339 GCA_964625515.1 uncultured Gammaproteobacteria bacterium | reverse complement strand
AAATCACCATTTTCTGATATTTTACGCGGTCGAATGGCGTCACTCACGTCGCCTTCGTATCGTTCGTCGCGTCACCCAACATCTGGGAGTCACCATGCGTGTCTTCTCCTCGCTCGTCTTCTCGATGCCCGGTTGTGCGGCCCTCGTCACGGCGCTCTGCATCGCAGTCTCCGTGTGCTGCCAGGTGGACGCAATCGGCGTCGCATTCAGCATCGCCGTGGGCTGGTTCATCTACGGGAAGCTGGCATACTTGATGTCCCTGCAACAGGGCTACGGTGTGAAGCAGGGTGTGAAGATCGTGTTCGGGATGCCTGTGTTGATGCTCGCGTTCGTCACCGCAGCCGTAAGCGTCATCGCCGCCCTGCTGGTGCTGGTCTATCAACCCAGTACGTTGTTGCCAGAAGTCCTGCGCAACATCCGAGCGATCGGATGGTCGGCGGCGAGCGGTGTGCTGATGGGAATCTGCCATTGGTACTTCCACGCCCGCTGGATGTACTACTTCCAAAGCGAGTACAACATCCGGGCTGAATGTATGGCACGAGGTGACTCGCCAGAAGCGACCGACGCTGCGGTCGCCCACTGCCGCTCGAACGGCATTGTGCGATAGCCGCAAGAAACAACCCAACGACTTCGCGCGTTCCGTGCGAGGCAGAGAGTGCGCCAACCCGTGTTGGCCCAGCTGCCGACACGGGACGCGCTCTTTGTTTTGTTATGCAAAGCGGGCGGGGTCGCGAGACCCCGCCCTTTCGTCGTTCGTTGGCTTGCTACGTGCGCAGCAGGCCTTCGGCGTTCAGCGACTCGAACGCCTGCATGATGCGCGGCGCGGCTTCCTCCGTACCGAGGAACATCACCGCGTCGTGCGGCGATGGCGTGCTGCCGTGGTTCACGTCGAGGAGGAAGTACGCTTCGCCCTCGACGATCTTCTGGCTCGTGAGTGGCTTCGCGATGCCGCGGAGCCGATCCGTGAAGAAGCGCCAGCTCGCGGCGCGATCTTCAGCATCCGTCACCGCCTTGTTGCACACGCGCATGTGGATGAGCGCGTCCCGCTTGGTCCCGTCGCGGCGCGCCAGGAGGTCGAGCGCGAGCATCTCTTGGTTGTGGCCGTTGAGGCGCGCGTTCGTCTCGATGAACACCACGGCGAGGCCGCAGTCCGGGAGGATGTTCCGGTCACCCTTGCGCGGGATGCACAGGATGACGTCGAAACCCATGAACCCGCGCATGCCGTAGTTGCGCATGGCGAGCGCGACGGGGGAGACGATTGCGCCGAGTGCCGTCTGGTCCCGCGGCGAGATGGTGTCGAAGGACTTCCCGCCGATGAACCCGCCCGCCTTCGTGAGGACCTGGCCGCACACGGTCATGTGCACCGGGAGGGTGACGTCATCCGGAGCGAAGAAGCTCACGCAGCAGCTCTTCTCCCACTTCCGCCACACTTCGCCGATCACCCACAGGCTCTTCGGTGCGCTGCGCAGGAAGTGGGAGATGGCTTCCAGGATGTTGGGCTGCCCGCGGGTGAGGATGAGGTTCCCCATTCCGGCGCAGCCATTCACCTTGATGACCACCTGGGTTTCGTTCTTCCCGAACATCTCAGTCACCCAACGCGAGACGCTCTCGGCGCTCGGGTTTTCGAACTGAATGCCCGGCGTCACGGCGTGAACGCCGTGGATCGCCATCACGCGTTGGCGGAACGCGTGCTTGTTGTTCCAGACGTCGCACACAGGGCCGCCGGCGTAGATAGCGCGCTTGCCCATGCGCGTTGCCTTGCGCACGAGTTGCCAGTCGAGGGGCCGCCCTTCATCTGCACTGTTCATGGCGTAGCCCTCGAAGATCACGGTGCTCGCCTTCGACCGCTCGAACATGATTTCGAGCAGGTCTGCGCACTGTTCTGGCGAGGTGTCCGCACTCGGGATGATCGCGGGCATGTCGCCGATGTTGTACAGCACGAGGAACTCGTTGCGCATCGCTTCGAGCTGCGGGCGGCTTTCGACCGTGCAGCGGCGGGCGAGGGTGGCGTGCGGACGGTACAGCCAGGTGTGGCCGTTTTCCGTTCCGCTGTCCGGGCCGCGGCTCCAGAGGTTGCGGAAGATCAGGTCGTAGACGGAGTCGCGGGTGGGGGGAGGAAGGACGCTGGTCATGTTTGCTCCGAGGATGAGCACGGAGTTGTGCTCGCAGGCTCTCTGACGGGAACCTGCTGGAGCGCTTCGGTGGAAGAAGCGCTCGAGACGGTTCCCGTCTACTTTTTTTGCAACACAAAACATGGGGTGGGGAGCTCCGAAGAGCTCCCGCCGTGCGTATTCAGAAGATCGAGGGGTTTCCCCCGCCGCTTCCGCCAAAGTCCGGATCATGTCGATCGTCCGGACCGCGTTCGTGTTGCGTTGGTTTGTGTGAGGGACCCCCGAGACCGCTGTATGCGGTTTGGGGGTGATCCGATGCACTCCGCTCGATGACGAGCGGAGGGGTTTCGTCTGGAGTGGTGCCGGATGTTTTGTTCACGGTCTGTACCTTGGGCGAGGGGGTTCCGATTTCTGTTGATAGAAGCCGGCTAGAGTTCTTCTTCCACCGAAGTTCTCGAGGCGAGTTCCATCAGGATGCTTGATCTGAGAGCACCCAGACTCCATCTTGTGTGGCCTTGCCGCGAAGCATCCCTTGTGTCGAGAAGGCGCTGCCCATATTGCCGAAGCGATCGACGATGATGAGCCCACCAATGCCGTTGACTCGCCGGACGAGGTACCCGATTGCTTCCTGTGCTGCGCGCTCTGCTTCCATGCCTTGGGCAACGTACGTTGATGCGGTTTTCGAGAGCACCGTGCGCAAAAATTGCTCCCCGTATCCGGTTGCTGATACTGCACACGTTTCGTTATCCGCAAACACGCCAGCGCCGATAATCGGTGAATCACCAACACGACCAAACTTTTTATTGGTAATGCCTCCCGTCGACGTTGCAGCAGCGAGATTGCCGAATGTATCCATCGCCACGGCGCCGACTGTGCCTTTTTTCTTCTCATCGGATGATTGCAAGCCGTGATCAAGGCCTACGAGTTCTTTTTCTTTTGCATCGCTCAGCTGTTTGACGCGTTTTTCGGTAATAAAATATTCGTCGGGTTCTGTCCTGATGTTGTGCAATGCACCGAATTGCATGGCGCCATCGCCAATGAGCATGACATGGCCGCTCTGCTCCATGACGAGTCGTGCAAGCTGAATAGGATTTTTAATATTGCGCACACCAGCAACGGATCCCGCGGCGATATCGCGGCCGTTCATGATTGCGGCGTCCATTTCGACGTTGCCGTTTTCGTTGAGTACGGAGCCGCGCCCCGCATTAAATATTGGATCGTCCTCAAGCATGCTCACGCAGGTGGTGACGGCATCGAGCGCGGTTGCGCCGTCGGCAAGCATTGCCTGTCCTGTACGGAGAATTGTTTCGAGACTTGGCGAATATGTCCTCGCATCGTCAATCGCCCCGGCGCCGCCGTGGATCATGAGTGAGAAGCGTTTTTGAGGATTTTCCATAGGTATTGCCTGTAAAACAGAGAAACGACCTGCCGGTGGAGCAGATCGTTTCATGGGCACATTGCGTAGAATTACGCGTTGAGCAGGAAGGGATTACTTCCAATGAAACGATCGGTCACCACCGAGATTGTACGAGAACGAAGCGCCAATAAACCAACGATGGTTGGTTCGAAGTGTGGTCGTTGTTGCACGTGGTGATGACTGGTGTTTCATAGCAAGTGATGGACAAACCATAACATAGAATTTTTTCGTGTCAAATTGTTTGTGGATACGTTATGGCATTTGCACAAAGTGAACAGTTCAGATTACATTGAATTTGTATGCACAATATTTCGTCACCATCAATACAAAAATATATCGCATCGCAGTGGGAAACATCCGTGCTTCCCACGATGCAAGAATATATTCGTATTCCAAATGTTTCACCGGATTACGATCATGAGTGGCGTGAGCATGGGCACATGATGCGCGCCGCACAACTGGTGAGTGATTGGATCGCCGCGCAAAATGTTGCGGGCCTTACGCAGCGCATTGTGCGCATGGGTGACGAAACGCCGGTGATTTTCGTTGAGATTGCGGGATCGATCTCCTCCACTGTTTTGTTGTACGGTCACATCGACAAGCAGCCACCGCTTGAGGGATGGCGTAGCGGGCTTGATCCGTTTGTTCCCACGATTGAGAACGATCGACTCTATGGTCGCGGGTCGGCAGACGATGGATACGCAGCATTTAGCGCAATCACGGCAATCAAAGCGTTGCAGGAACAGGGAGTCGATCATCCTCGATGCGTGCTTGTGCTTGAAGCGTGTGAAGAAAGCGGAAGCTACAATCTTCCTGGATATATCGACATGCTCGCGCCAGAGATTGGAACACCATCACTGATTGTCTGTCTCGATTCTGGTTGTGGCGATTACGAACGCATGTGGATGACGTCGTCACTTCGTGGTGTGATTGGCGGTGTGTTGCGTGTGGATGTGTTGAACGACGGTGTGCACTCGGGCGACGCAAGTGGCATTGTGCCGTCGAGCTTCCGTATTGCTCGCCAATTGCTTGCGCGAATTGAGAATATCGAAACAGGCAAGGTGCTTTTGGATGAATTATGGACGACGATTCCGGAAGAGCGACAGGCACAAATCGGTGTTGCCGCATCGGTCCTTGGGCAGACATGGCTCGATCGGTTTCCGTTTGTTGACGGTGCGCATCCAGTAATGAACGACGTTGCCGGTGCAATTCGTGCGCACACGTGGGAGCCTGCCTTGTCTGTGACAGGCGCGGGTGGCTTTCCGCCAACGGATCGCGCTGGAAACGTGTTGCGCCCGTATACCGAGCTCAAACTCTCGATGCGCTTACCGCCTGGCGTTGATGCAGTGGCAGCATCCGAACGGATGAAAGCGGTGCTTGAGGAAAATCCACCGTACGGCGTTCACGTTACGTTCACATACGATGCGCCTGCAGACGGATGGAGCGCGCCGCAAACCGCGCCGTGGCTCGCACAGGCGATTGACGATGCATCGCGCACCTATTTCGGCAACGCACCGGCCGTCATGGGGGAGGGAGGATCGATCCCTTTCATGGCCATGCTTGGCAAACGCTTCCCACAAGCGCAGTTCGTCATCACTGGTGTGCTCGGACCAGAATCGAACGCCCACGGCCCGAACGA
Organism: uncultured Gammaproteobacteria bacterium; assembly: GCA_964625515.1. Lineage (GTDB taxonomy): Bacteria > Patescibacteriota > Patescibacteriia > UBA9934 > UBA9934 > CAIKHN01. Next base: position 1,172 of record CAZVBP010000056.1, on the reverse strand, counting down.
ATTCCTGCACATCCCCACATTCCACCGCATCACTGCGTGCATCGCGTCGATCCTGACAAGTGTTCCCAAGGTCTCATCGGATATCTAGCGTATACTGCAAGGAAAATATACGATTTTTATGATGATCGCTTTGCATCGTCGCCACGCTATTTCCGTGAGTATTCTCTGGTTCCTGCTCTTCATCTTTTCGTTGTTCGTTCCGATGAGCAAAAACAGTACCGGCGGATTAGAAGGGGAATATACGGCAATTCTGGGCTTTCCTTTGCAGGCGGCAATTCGGCGGTTTGATATGTGGGTTCCAACAATAAAACAGTTTAGTTTCATGCCCTTGGGAATTCTTGGAAACTTGGCCTTTGCTGGGATTGTTGCCGTTGGACTCGTTGCATTGATCGTTCTTATTACGCAGCGTGGGCGAAAATAGTTGTAGCGTCGTCAACCCGAAGGGTTTGGCAATGTTAAGGGTTGAAAACAAGATACGCGTTTCTGATACCATGCTTGTATGAAACGAGAATCTTTAGCATTTCAAGCCGAAATCGATCGATGGAATTGTGACGGCGCACGTCTGATCGGTGTCGACGAGGTTGGTCGTGGATGTCTTGCGGGCCCGGTGGTGGCTGGTGCAGTGATGTTTGATTGGGGGAATCCCGATCCGATTTTGAGTCTCGCACAACAATTCCCGATTCGTGACAGCAAAACGCTGAGCAGAAAACAGCGCAAAGAAACTGCGGAAGCAATTCGCAGTATTGCACTCAGCATCGGCATCGCAGAAGTCGATTCCGTCATCATCGACGAAATAAACATTTTACAAGCGACCTTGCGCGCGATGAAGGACGCGGTTGAGCGGGCGTCTCCCCCTCCTTACGAAGGAGGGGGCTGGGGGGCGGTCGTGTTTGTTGACGGCAATCAGCGCATTCCTCATCTCTCAATGCCGCAAGAAACGATTATCGATGGTGACGCAAAAATCTTCTCCATCGCTGCTGCATCGATCGTTGCGAAAGAATATCGCGACAGCTTGATGGAACAATTCGACACGCAATTCCCGGGATACGATTTCTCCTCACACAAAGGCTACGGCACGAAAGCGCATCAACTTGCGATCCGATCAATCGGCCTTTCCCCGATTCATCGAAAAACGTTCTGGCACGGGTGATATACTGCGTACAATATGCCAT
>CAZVBP010000055.1:2014-6408 GCA_964625515.1 uncultured Gammaproteobacteria bacterium | reverse complement strand
TCGTTCGGGCTGGCAGTCGCTGAAAACCTACTGCACCGTAGGTTGAAGCGATGCCTGGGCGCCTGAACGTGGCAAGATCGCTCATTCGGGAACAGTCCCGCGTTACGTTCTGGTGGTATACTTTTCCTATCGTAGGAGGACTATGACGAAACAAAAAAATCAATCCGTCTATCGCCCCATGCTTTGGCGTGCATTCACGACCGCATGGGCCCACAAAGAACTGTGGCCTTTTGCTGTTCTTGCCGGCTTTGCAAGCACCGGCGTGGTGGTGAACGACGTCATCCATCAAGCACAATTTTCTCTGCTCCCCGCCGCGAATGGCGTGGGCGATCTTGGAGGGGATGTTCTCAACTTTCTTCAAAACTACATCGGTCTGCTCCTCAAATCCGGCGCGTCCCACATGGTGCTTGCAAGCCTTGGCATGGTTGCAATCCTGACTGGCGCTGGCTTCATGATCGTCCTCTGTCAACAATTGCTGCTCGTGGCAATGCACCGCGCTGTGCGACGAAAAAAACAGCTCTCCGGCCGTGAGCTCCTGCGTGCGCTTCATCATCACCATTTCTTGCGTATTCTCGGCGTCGATCTCCTGTTTCATGTAGGAATCTTTCTCGTCCTTGGTGGTGGCGGCGCACTTATTCGCGAGCTTCCCCTCTCAGTTCCTGCAGGTGGCGCAACCGCGCTTCTCTTAGCGGCGGCGACACTCTTCACCGCATTTGTTTTGAATGTGATTGGAATGCTTACGCTCATTGCGGTCGGCCAAGAACACGTCACGATCACCCAAGGAATCCGCGAGGGTATCGAGCGTTTTCTTCGCCATCCGCTCGTTGCATGCGAAGTTGCGCTGCTCTTATTCGCAACAAATCTCGTCCTCACGGTGCTGTACGCACTTGGCCTTGTCCTCATTGGCATTCCATTTGGTATTCTCTTTGCAGAGCTCCTTGTCCTCGGCTCATACAATGGCATGATTACACTCACCTTGGTGGGCGCAATTGTCGCCGTTCTGTACACGATGTTCATTGCAGGACTGATGACCACATTCACCTATGCATCGTGGACGCTTTTTGTAGAGCAATTGAACCGCGCACCATTCCCCGCCCGCATGCACCACTACACTCGTCGCGTGCTGACCAAGCACTAACCCATGCCGCAACACCTGCCTTCCATCGCTGATCTCTTGAAACAAAAAGCCACGGGAAATCCGCCGGTTCCTGTTTTGAGCACGGTAAAAACACCCGAAGCGCGCATCGCCGCGCATCAAGACGAAGCACGCGAATCTCGCGCAGCAGACGATGCGATGCGCGCACAAGCAGCAGGGGCGCCATCGTCCATCGCCCTCACCGACAAAGAAACCTCCCGCAAACTCGCCGAAAAAATGAGCGCGATTACGCTGCGAGAAAAAGAAACGGAGACGGAACGCCTTGCATACAATTACCAGCTCCCGAGTATCTCCCTCAAGGGATTCCCTATCAGCCCCGACGCGCTCCGTCTCATTCCAGAGGAACAAGCAAAGCAGTGCAAAGCAATCGCGTTTCTCTTTACCGGACCAGAACTCCGCATTGGCACCACACAACCGAACGATGCACGCGTGAAAGAGCTCGTCTTTGCGCTCGAAGAACGACATAAAACACATGCCGCCGTGTATCTCATTAGCGAAGAAAGTCTTCAGCAAGGTATCAAGTTGTACGATGCACTTCCGAAAGTGATTCCGATCGTGAAAGGCGTACAAATTACCGAAGAAGACATTGCAAAACATCAAGAGAAGATGACGGACGTGAGCGCAATCGCCGAAACGCTCAAGCACGCAAACGTCACCGATGTGATGGCCGTCATTATTGCGGCGTCGTTAAAGCTCGGCTCGTCCGATATTCATATCGAAGCCGAAGAAAAAGGCATCGCCGTCCGTTTTCGTGTGGACGGAATCCTTCAAGACGTCGCAACACTCGACCGTGAACAGTGGAAACGGATGATCAGCCGCATCAAACTCATTGCGAGCTTAAAGATGAACGTCAACGACCAAGCGCAAGATGGCCGATTCACTATTTACCAGAATAACAAAGAAATCGACGTTCGTACGTCCACGATTCCCACGTCCTTTGGAGAATCGGTGGTGATGCGTTTGCTCAATCCAGAGTCGATCACCGTGGAGTTTGAAGCGCTCGGGTTCCGTCCATCCGCAATTCAAAAGCTGAAAAAGGAAATTGAAAAGCCCAACGGCATGATCGTCACCACCGGGCCAACGGGAAGTGGAAAGACCACCACGCTCTACGCAATCCTTCGCAAATTGAACACGCCCGACGTGAAAATCATCACCCTCGAGGATCCGGTGGAATACAAAGTGGAAGGGATCAATCAAAGCCAGATCGATGCAAGCAAGGACTACACCTTTGCAAAAGGTTTGCGCTCATTGCTGCGTCAAGATCCAGACATTGTGATGGTTGGTGAAATTCGCGATCAAGAGACTGCAGAAATCGCGGTGCAAGCCGCCCTCACCGGGCACTTACTACTCTCAACCGTGCACACGAACGATGCAGCCGGCGCAATTCCACGTTTTCTCTCCATGGGCCTTGCGCCGCATCTTTTAGCGCCGGCCCTCAATGCAATCCTCGGTCAGCGCCTCCTGCGCAGACTGTGTTCATGCAAGGTGCCAATAACGCTCGATGACGAAACGCGCACCACACTGCAAACGCACATCGATGCGCTTCCGGAAACATCCGGCGAAACGCGCACCGATGTGTCAGCCGTCACCTTTTATGGACCAAAAGGATGCGCAACGTGCAACAACACGGGATACAAAGGACGCATTGGGGCGTACGAAATTCTTATTAAAACCCCAGATCTGGAAAAAGCCGTGCTTGAAAAAGGCACGATGAGCGAATACGACATGCGTGAGCTCGCCAAACTCCAAGGCATGGTGACGATGACGCAAGATGGAATTTTGAAAGCGATCGACGGACTCACGTCCGTTGAAGAAGTACGGCGCTGGCTCGGCCTGTAGCGCTAGGATGATGGAACCAATCGCACAAGCGCGGTGGCAACAACGGCCGCGGTTTCCGCGCGCATCACCACGTCATCAAGCTGCACGATTACACAACCGGATTCCGCACACTGCGCGATTTCTTCGGGAGTAAATCCGCCTTCTGGTCCGATAAACAGTGCCACGTGATCCATGCGCTTCACCGCGGGCATGCCCGTGGCGGTACCAACGGATTCGTGAAACACAAGGCGATCACACTCTTTGACGCTCCGCAGCGCCTCTTGCATCATCATTGGACTGTGCAAGAGCGGTAAACGCGTACGACCAGACTGCTCACTTGCCTCACGCACAATATCGCGCCATCGTTCCGGGATATCTTTTGTTTTTTTGACCACACGATCAGTCATGAGCGGGATAAACGCCGACGCGCCGAGTTCAGTGCACTTTTGAAGCATCCACTCAAATGTGTCGCGCTTCGTTACCGCAGCGCAGACAGTAACATTCGGCCGAAGCGGCTTTCCCGTCCGCGTGCCGACAATTGATCCAATAATCGCGGAACGCGTCACCTCCGTGATCACACCGTCGAGCTCTGTGCCGTCGTTTGGGCAAAGGCTCACATGATCCCCCACCGTCATGCGCAGAACGTTCACGATTTGCTTATGAATCGATCCCGCAGGAATCGCAAACGCGCCCGCAGAAAGTGCGATCCAAGCCTCCGGAACAAAAAAACGCGCAGTACGCATACATCGACGATAATACGGTGAGTATACACCCGTCTGTTACAACGAATGATGCACAACGGTCAGCGTTCGTGCGTCATCACCGGCATGTGCAAATGTCACCGTTATATCCGCATTCCACGCAATTCCGTCCACGATATTCGGCCATTCCACAAGAATAATCGTGTCTGACGCAGAAAGCGTATCGATTTCGAGCGCATCAAGCTCTTTCGCGCTCGTGAATCGATAAAAATCACAATGGATCACTTTCTTGATCGGCGACTCTCCCTGAACCGTATATTCATTCATCACCGTAAACGTAGGTGACTTCACGCGCGCGGTGGATCCCAACGCTGCAACAAGTCCTTGAACAAACGTGGTTTTTCCAGCGCCAAGATCGCCGATGAGCGAAATATGCTCGCCACCAACAAGCTCGGCCGCGAGCGTTGCGGCAATGTGCTGCGTTTCTTGTGCGGAATGCGTGGTATACGTCATCGTCTTCATATATCCATATTCGGATCCACCACAAGCAATCGTGGATCCACAAAAGCGTTGTGCTGCGCGCGAAAATATCCCGCAACACCAATCATCGCTGCATTATCGAGCGAATAACGAAACTCCGGGAGATGCACGGGAATTGCGACTGCCTTCCCGGCCTCCACCAACCGATCCCGTAGTGCAAGATTTGCCGCAACGCCACC
>CAZVBP010000055.1:0-1914 GCA_964625515.1 uncultured Gammaproteobacteria bacterium | reverse complement strand
ATGCGTTCGAACTGGCCATGATCGCGCATGAGTACCAACTCCGTGTGCCCACCGGACACGATAAGCGCCAGTACTGGGAACTTTGGGCTCCCCACTCCCCCCTCCGCCCCTCGCCCATCACCCTCCCTCATCACCCAACTCGCATACACATGCCCCTCCAAATGACACACGGGCACCAACGGCTTTTTCCACGCCCATGCGAGTGCCTTCGCCGTTTCCGCACCCACGCGAAGCGCCGGCGCAAGACCAGGGCCCGCCGTGACTGCAATCGCATCGATCCCCTCCCCATCGTGCCGCACCGCACGTGCCAACATTGGCGCGATCACCGCAAGGTGCTCACGCGCAGCAACTTCGGGAACCACGCCGCCATACACCTGATGAATATCAATTTGCGAACGCACAAATGACGAAACCACACGCACATCGTCGTGCGTTCCATCCACAATGGCAATCGCGGTTTCATCGCAGCTTGTTTCAATCGCCAATATTCGCATAGAATGGGTGCACCAGGACCAATTGGTCTCTCAATATCATTCGAAGTATGCCTTACACCGAACAGACATTCAACCTTCCGGAAATGCCCGGGCTCAGCGCAAAACAAATCGAAGCACACCTCAAGCTTTACGCAGGATACGTGAAAAATGTGAACGCCGTGGAAAGCCAAATTGCAACATATAAAACAGATTCCGCAACACACGCGCTCGCACTCTCCGAGCTTACTCGTCGATACGCATTCGAATGGAACGGTATGCGTCTCCACGAAATCTATTTTGCTGCACTCGGTGGCGACGGAACCATCTCCGGCGCGCTTGCCGACGCGCTCGCATCACACTATGGGAGCATCGAATCTTGGAAAGAAGAAGTGAAAGCGATGGCGATGATGCGTGGCATTGGGTGGGTGCTTTTGGTGCAGGATGACGTCACGAAAGCATTCCGAAACATTTGGGTATCCGATCATGAAATTGGTCACCTTGCAGGCGCAAAGGTCCTCTTTGCCCTGGATGTGTGGGAGCATGCATATCTCGTCGACTACTTGCCCGCACAGCGCGCAGACTACGTGAATACGGTCTTCGCAAATCTTCGCTGGAGCAACGTTGAGGCTCGGGCGTAACGCATCACGCGCTACGACTTCGGCTCGTCACTCGCACGCCACGCAATCGTAAACAATAATCGCAAAGACTCCGCCAACGGTTTGCTCTCAATAATGATGACCGTTGGCGTTTGCGTATGCGTGACGAGCGACACAAAATCGCCGTACATCGCAATATTGCCGTGGAACGTTCCCCACGCTTTGTTCAACACCCGCAATTCGAATCCTTTCCGTGGGTTCCGCGGTGTTCCCGTGTACAGCACACGAGACTTTTTCGGCACCCACGGATACATTTTTCGTGCGTGGAGCAGCACTTCTTTTTCTACCCATGCGTAAATATCGTCCACGTTTGAAATTTCATCGAGCGATTCGGGCTGAATCTTTGCAAGATGCTCAAAATAGCCATACACCGCCTCAACGCCTTCATAAATCATCACCGATGGACGCGTTCCGCCCTGCAACGCGCCAAGCAGTGGGAGCGCACGCACCACGTCATCGATCGTCATCGCCTGCTCTGCCGCTTCGCTGCGCAAAATCTCCACCAATCGCTCAGGATCTGCAGCGCGATACACGCCACGTTTTCCCCTACGCGTCACCCGGACCATTTTGCGCGTGCGTAACGTTTCAAGCGCCTCATACGCAGACGTCTTCGAAACACCACTCCGCTTTGCAATCTCTGTGAGCGACGCCGTCCCCAATTCAAGCGCAGTTAAATACACTTTCGCCTCCGCCTTACACAGCTGCGCGCTCACCAATAATTCTTCAAGATTCGTGGCCATACATCATGATTATCGTTCGCCGTTGCACGATGATTCCGACCACAG
>CAZVBP010000054.1:4771-6695 GCA_964625515.1 uncultured Gammaproteobacteria bacterium | reverse complement strand
CCATCCCAAGCGACGGCCTGTATCAGCTCACGGCGCGTGCAGCAACAACCGAAGGGACAACCCTCGAGGCCACGCCAATCCTCGTCACCGTCACCTCCCCTCCCCCCACCACTTCCGGCATCCCGGCGGAAGCTGTCGTAACGCCGTAAATCGAATCGATCCTCATCAAACATTCCCCACAAAAACCCAATGCGCCGCACGAGACCCCCTGGTCTCGTGCGGCGCTGCGCGTTCGTGATCATGTTTTCTTTTTCGGCGAGACCTTCTCCATGTACTCGCGGAAGAACCGTTCGAGGAGATCAACCTGTGCGAGGTCGACGTCTGCGCGTGGTACAGGACTCAATTGATATCGCAGCCCCACTTGTGCGAACGCAAAGCGACACGACACAAGCTGCACCACCGGATATCCACCCATCACCCATGGGTCGAGGATGTTGCCGGCCCACCCCTCCAATTCCTCGTCAGCGGCGGGAAGGGGCTCGGTCCAGAGCCATGAATGCTCAATGCCGCCACCGCCACTCAACCGAAGTCCCACCCATCCGGACTGCATGGGCAGCTTCAACATCCGACCGATTGTTGTAGCCACCTCGTGACACCGAACCTTGGATGGCACCAATGCATCCGAGCCCCCTTCCTCGTGCGGCGGCCTCACAAACTCCCCCGCATCCACAGCGCGCCTGTACTCATGGACGAGCCCGATGGCGATGGTCCACATGAGTTTCTCTCCCTCCGAAAATGGAGCGATAAGCTCTACTTCTTCTGCCGGCTCCACCTCCGACCGACTCTGCACATCCGACTGATCTGTGGTCATTGCCCTGTCCTCCTGGGCAAAAAGTTAGCAGAGGGCCCGTCCAAGGTCAACGAACAACGAAGCTTCGCGTGGTTACCCCCGGCCATGCTCCATCGATTAAAAGCTTCTGGTGTTGTTTAGTGCTACGTCGTCGACCCTTTCGGTTTCTTTCCGAGAATATATTCCTGTGTGCCCACAAGGATGACACCGATGATGAGCATTGCGATGCGCATAGCGGCGGCGATGGCGATGCCGTTTGCGCCGGTGTCGCCAATGTAGCTGTAGGCGGCCTTTGCTGCTGTGCCTAAAACCACAGGGAGAATGAACCGTTTAAACGCAATGGGGCCAGCGGCAACGATGTACGTTAATTCATCGTCGGGTGTAAATGGAAGCACGTAGACGACGAGCAACGTCAGTGGCCCAACGCGTTGAGTGATTTGGTCAAAGCGACCGTAAAGCTTTGGAGAAATAACTTTTTGAAGCAATGGACGGCCGTACCGTCGCACAAGAAAAACAATCAGGAGTAGCCCCGCGATGGTGGAAAAGAAATTGATTGCGAATCCCACGTGCCCGCCAAAGATGTAGCCGGATGCGATGAGAACAAAAGTATTCAAAAGAGGCGTGAACGTAACGTAAACAACTTCGATGAGAAAATAGATCACGATGCCAAGTGGCCCGCTGTTCCGCACAATCTCCTGCAATACATCTTTGTCGACGTAAAAGCTGAAAACAAACGCCGCGGCAACCATCACCGCAAGATACGCCGCAAGAATCGCGATACTTTTCCAACGAGTCATCGTATTGAACATACGCCTGCATGATAGCAGAGATCCTCTCCCGCGATGTTCAGCGGGAAAGAATCCAGCCCCATCGAAAGTTTCGTAAAACGAATCCGCCCACCTGCGAGCCAAGTGGGCGGCTCGCGGTGGGCGGGGCGTGAGGGGGGGTCTGATGCATCAGGGTCAGCGACGCAGGGGCGTTCGGTAGATCTCGTTGATCCGCGAGCAGTGAAGGTACGCGCCGGCGAACTCCATCACGAGGACCGAGAAGATGCACAGCGCCGCGATGCTTGCCTCCTTCGGCGTGCTCGCCCCCAAAGCGATCCTTGCCGCCAGGATGAACGGGGATGCGAGC
>CAZVBP010000054.1:0-4671 GCA_964625515.1 uncultured Gammaproteobacteria bacterium | reverse complement strand
GGGCGTGCAGGGATTGCACGGCATCGTGACACCGCGGAAATGCAGGGGTTGGCCTGAATTTGCGCGGGAATTCGATAGAGAACAACAGCGAAGAATAACAGAAAAATGACGTTTTGTCCAGTATTTTGCAGTGAATCGAAAAAGACCGTCCCGTGAATTGGGGCGGTCTTTGATAGGGGAATCTTTGTTTTTACTGCCGAATTGGCATCACGATGTAGAGGTATTTTTCCTCGGGAGTGCCGGACGGGAGGAGCACGCAGGGGTTCATCGCATCGATGAGCTTGATCACGATGTTTTCCGTGGGGAGCGCATGAACGCCGTCCAAGAGATAGCGGAAATTGAGGACGACGGCATTCGCGGTGCCAGAAACATTTCCTTCGATCGACACCACGTTCTCTCCTCGTCCCACGTCGGTAGCGGAAAGCGTAAGCGAGTTGTCTGCTGGGTTCACCTCAAGCCGCACATCGAACAGTCCCGCTTTTGAGAAAAGACTCGTGCGCTTCACCGCTTGGGCAAAGTCATTTTTCCCCACAATAATCTCCGTTGTTGATGCTTTGGGGATAATTTGGCGGTAGTCGGGATAAACACCTTCGATGGTGCGCGATGAAAGCTCGACCGTACCGTATCGGAACACAATCTGACTCTCGGTAAGCTCCACATCGATATTCTCTGGTGCCTCGGCATTGTCGCGGAGCACACTCAAAATGCGTCGAAGCTCTGCAAGTGTGCGCGCGGGCACAATCGCTCGTCGTTCGCCCTCGGCATGCTCGCCAAGAACAATCGTCTTCTCTCCCAAGCGATAGCTATCTGTTGCCGCAAGAGTGAGCTGCTTTTGAATCCCGTCGAAATGCAACGACACACCCGTAAGCGCTTGGCGCGCCTCGTTTGTTGCAACCGCAAAAAGCGTTTGACCGAGCGCATTATCGAACGCGGCGGCGGGAACCATAAAGCGAACTCCTCCCGTCACTGGCGGGATAAGGGGAAACTCATTTGCCGCGAGCCCGTTGATTTTTGTTTTTGTTTTTTCACACACAACAGAAAGCGCATGATCGAGTAAATCGATATCAACGCGTTCGTTCGGCAAGAGCGCAACAAAGTCTGCGAAGAGTTTTGAGGGAACGGTATATTCCCCAGGCTGATCTACCTTTCCACGAATCGTACAGGTGATCGTGAGCTCAAGATTTGTTGCGGTCAGTTTGAGCCCACCAATATCCGCCCGAAGAAGGACGTTGTTCAAAATGGGGAGGTTCGCATTCTTTCCACTCACATGGCTGGTGATGGCGAGACCTTGATATAAGTTTTCTCGGGTGCAGGAGAGCTTCACATTCAGTATTTAATACTTATACCAATACAGTAGTAACAGTAAGGGGTGTGGATGGAGTGGATAACAGGAACGGATGAATCGTGACAGGGGGAATTGGAGAAATGATCGGTGGACGGTTGGTGTGGGCAGTGGTGTGGGAACTGTTGAGAACTTCAGTTGTCTCGTTAGCACGCCCTTTCATCCCCTTGTTATCCTACCGCGATCCCCAGGCTTTCGCACTGGTGTGTCCACGGGGTTTTCCCCCTGTTATCCTCAATTCACAGCACAGTCACTCTTTGTGCACAGGTTATCCCGCATAGAGCTTTTGCTTGATAAGTTCGAGGTCTTTTTGGAGCTTTTCATCGGTTTTAAGCAGGTCGGCGATCTTGCCGTATGCGTGCATCGCGGTGGTGTGATCGCGTCCACCAAGCTCGCCGCCGATGGCCGGATACGACGTCTTCATCTCTTCGCGCATGAGGTACATGATGATTTGTCGTGGAAACGCGAGCTTCTTCTCGCGAGACTTCCCGAGAATGTCGTCAATCGTGATGTCGAAATATTCCGAAACAATCGAGATGAGCTGGCGCGGCGTGACGGTTTTGCGAACGTTTTCGGATTCAAAGCTTGCGATGATGGGCTTTACCGATTCGAGCGTTGGCTGAATGTTGCGGAATTGGTGAACGGCGATGATTTTGTTGAGCGCCCCTTCGAGCTCACGGACGTTGGAATAAATATTCGATGCAACGTAATGCAAAATCTCGCGATCGAGCGGGAAGGCTTTCTCGGAGCACTTTCGTCCAAGAATCGCGATACGCGTTTCGAGGTCTGGCAATCCAACGTCCACAAGCATCCCCCATTCCAATCGAGACTGCAGGCGTTTTTCCAAGCTTGCAATGGATTTTGGTGGACGATCCGACGAAATAACAATCTGCTTTTGATCTTGGTGGAGCGCGTTGAACGGGTGGAAGAATTCTTCCTGAGTTCCTTCTTTACCGGTGATAAATTGAATGTCGTCAATCAAAAGGAGGTCGACGTTTCGGTAGCGATCTTTGAATTCCTTTCCTTTTCCCGAGCGAATGGCGTTAATAAAATCGTTGGTGAAACGCTCACACGTGACGTAGAGGATGCGTACGTTTGGATTTCGTCGGCGCATTTCGTTCGCAATGCCGTGGAGGAGGTGGGTTTTTCCAAGTCCAACGCCTCCATAAATGAAGAGCGGATTATACGTTCCTCCTGGCTGTGCTGCGACAGCCTGCGCTGCGGCGTGTGCGAGCTCGTTTTGTTTGCCGACCACGAAGGTTTGAAAAGTATATGAAGGATTGACGGTGATCGTTCCGCTTCCGCCGTGTTCTTGCGTGGCTCCTGTTGAAACAAAGCCGTAATCCTCCTGCGTTTCTGCAACAGGCTTTGTTTCAAGAATCAGCGGTTGTGGCGACGATGCGCGCGCCTCAATTCGATAGGTAAGGCTGCGGACGGCTTGATTGGTGATATTCTGGATGGTTTCGAGAATATCGCGGTGGTGCTTTTTGCTGAGCCATTGTTGCGTGATGGTGTTTGGGACGCCAATAACCACTTCGCCGTTGCGGTATTCGCTCACAAACGTTTTTTGAAACCAGGTTGTAAAATGCGCCTTGCTCACTTTGAGCTCCATTTCGCCGAGTACTGCCTCCCAAAGCTCGTGAGTATTCATAGAAACCAACCAACGACGATAAGGCTAAATGCCGGATCGGTACGGACGACTGGGCACATCATAGCCAACTGTCCACAGGGGGGAAAGGACGTGAATTTCGCTAAAAGTGGATGAAAGTGTGGATAACCCATCAATTTGTGTGGATAACACCATAATGTTATACACATTCTTTAGAAAATGCGAGGGTGATCGGTTTTTGTTTGGATGTGGACGGGCGGCGCATTTGTTTGGCGCGTAACGGAACGGATTCGGGGCGCGAGTGAGAAAAGTTCCCAAAGATTCGCAAAGTTTATTGACACGGCGTTTGCGAAAGCGTATCGTTTCGCCACATATGCCAAAGCGAACGTACCAGCCGAAAAAGCGGCAGCGCGCAAAGGTGCACGGATTCCGCAAGCGCATGAAGTCTAAGGACGGCCGCATTGTTCTCAAGCGTCGCCGCGCCAAGGGCCGCAAGCGCCTCACCGTCACTGCACGCCCCCGCTAGAAGGCATTAAAACAAAAATCCGGCCTTGTGTGCCGGATTTTTGCTACAATGAACGTGCTATTTCGGTTATTTTGGGCTTGCTCCTTGACGTGATCGACGGCGTACGTCTCTGTACGCCTTGACGATCCCGTCTTCGATCGCGCACCCAAACTACCGAAATATCCCATTCATTTTCATCTCCACATCTGTTCCGCCTATGCTCACTGCGCAACACCGACTTCGAAAAACAATGGACATCGCACGCGTGTTGAAATCAAAGGCGGGCGCGTTTGATTCGGCGTGTGGCGTGAAAGTGGCGAAGAACGGACTGCTGGTGTCGCGGTTTGCGGTAGTGGTGGGCATTAAGGTGAGCAAGCGTGCCGTGGAACGCAATCGTGTGCGCAGGCAATATCGAGAAATCCTGCGGAAAATGATCGAAGAGATTCATCCCGGGTTTGACGTATTGCTCCTCACCGCAAAGCCATCGCTCGCGCTTCCGTACGCCGAGAAAGAGCGGAAGTTGCGCAGCGCGCTCTATCGCGCAAAGCTTTTATGATGATGACGTTGCGAAAAATCGTCACGTTGCCGATCGTTGCGTATCAAAAAACGCTCTCGTTTGATCACGGGCCAATGCGCGGCATGTACCCACATGGGAGATGCCCCTTTTACCCCAGCTGCTCGGAATACGCGCGACAGTCGATTTTGAAGCGCGGAATCATTGTGGGCATTCTTCGCGGAACGTGGAGGATCCTTCGTTGCCATCCGTTCACGGAGGGTGGGGTCGACAATCCGTAATCTTTGCAAAACCTCTATAAAATGGACAACTCCTCTGCCGCTGGAGTGCTGGCAGAGGAGTCTCTGCTTTGAGTGTACTCGTTGTGCGTGCGAGATCAAGATCGTGCAGTGGACAGTTTAGCTCGCTTGAATTTCCACGAGCTTTTTTCGCCCACTTCCGCCGTGTTTGATGACAATACTTGCTTGCGGAACACGAAAATACTTTGCAAGGAGCGCAATCACTTCCCCATTCGCCTTTCCATCAATCGGCGCTGATTTTACAAAGACGGTCAGCACATCGTTTTGTGTCGCTATCTCGTTGCGTTTTGCGTTTGGTTTGACGATGAGGGAGAGTTTCATATCCGAACGCATTCAATATCTTTGCACGTGATCCACGCGGCACCAGCGCCGAATCCGCGCTTATCGATCTGGAATGGCGCG
>CAZVBP010000053.1:0-6880 GCA_964625515.1 uncultured Gammaproteobacteria bacterium | reverse complement strand
TTGGTGCCGCGGGAGGGACTCGAACCCTCAATCCCTTGCGAGAAACGGATTTTGAGTCCGTCGCGTATACCATTCCGCCACCGCGGCATACGATGGCAAGAAGTCTATCACCATCATATGGACTGATCAAGGTTTGCGGTATACTCTGGGTGAATCTTTCCCTGAGGGAATGTTTTATGGCTGATGAACTTCAATCTGTTGATTTGTTGCCGAAGAGCTCCGCAGTTCTTTCTGAGCGACATGCGCGGGCAAGAATTCGTTCCGTGATGAAGTTTGCGAGCCTTGGCGCACTTGTTCTTGTGGTCTTCGCGGGATTTGCGAGTACACGGATCCATCGTACGACTGCCGAGGAGCCTGATGCTTCTGGGCCGCTCTCACTTTTTTCATCGTTACGACGACTCGTTGCATCACCGGATAAAGCGTTAAGCGGTGAGGACGACGACAGAATCAATATTTTGTTACTCGGGATCGGTGGAACGGGGCATGAGGGTCCGGAGCTCACGGATACCATGATTTTTGCAAGTTACCGCCCATCGACGAATGAGGTGGGAATGATTTCTGTGCCTCGTGATTTAACGGTGAATATTCCAAATTATGGGTATCGGAAGATTAATGCAGTTAATGCCCTCGCGGAATCGAATGCGGCTGGATCGGGGTTGAACGCCGCATCGCAAGTGATGCAGACAATCACCGGACAAACGGTCGATTATTCAGTAAAGGTCGATTTTGGCGGATTTGAAGAAATTATTAATGATCTTGGTGGTGTGGATGTGTATGTTGAACGAAGTTTCACCGACAGCACATATCCTATCGATGACGGCGCTGGCAATGTAAAAGAAGTATCGTTTACGCAGGGATGGGCGCACATGGATGGTGCAACAGCGCTCACGTTTGCGCGTTCGCGCCACGGGGATAACGGAGAGGGGTCGGATTTTGCGCGTGCGGCACGTCAGCAGAAAATATTGATGGCATTAAAAGACCGTGCACTTTCGTTGAACGTGCTCTTGAACCCTGCAAAGTTAAATAGAATCATTTCAACGGTGCGCAATAATGTCGACACGAGTATGTCGATTTGGGAGATGATGCGGTTAGCGCAATATATTCCATTAGTTCAGAAAGATGCGATGGTGATGCACGTCCTTGATACCGGGCCAGGGAGTCCACTGTATTCCACCACGATGAACGGCGCATATGTTATTTTGCCGCGTCAGGACGATTGGAGTGATGTGAAGCGCATTGCGCAGAATATTTTTGATAATACTGTTGAGGGAACGTCGCAGGTTGCAGCACTGCCCGATAAGCCGAACACCGAAGATGGGGTGCGTGTAGAAATTCAGAATGGGACGATTACCACTGGCCTCGCTGCGCGAACGGCGGAATTGCTCGCGAGTTCGGGATTTACCGTGACTGTGGTGAGCAATGCCGCGCATCGTGATTATCAGAAAACGATTATTTACGATTATACGAACGGAAAAAAAGCGGAAGAACTCGCATCTTTGCAAGCATATCTCGATGCGGATGTGGTGATGACTCCCCAGGGATATTTGTCGTCGGATGCTGTGGTTCCTGATGCATTGGGGTCTGCGCCTGCAGCAACATCGGAAAAAGTTGATTTTCTCATCATTATCGGAGAGAATGGCGCGGATATTGTGATGCGATAAGGAACAATTGAACTTTTATGCCCATTGCTCCAAAAATAGCCCTCATTGGGAGAACCAATGTTGGGAAGTCCTCGTTGTTTAATCGCATGGTTGAGGAGCAGAAGTCGCTCGTGAGTACCGTTGCGGGTACCACGCGTGACCGCTTTGAGGCGGATTGTGTTTGGCGTGCAGAGGTGATGCGGTTGATCGATACGGGTGGTCTCAATGTGGATCGATCTGATGAAATTGAGCGCAATATCGTTGAACAGGCAACGATCGCTATTGATCAGGCAGATTTGATCTTTTTCGTTGTTGACGTTTCGGTTGGACCAACAGCGGACGATCGGGAGATCGCTAAATTGCTTTTCGCAAAAAAGAAGCCGGTGCTCGTGATTGGAAATAAGGCGGACACTGCGCCGCTCCGTAAACGTATTGACGGTGACGATTGGAAAAACTGGGCACTACCTCGACCACTTCCGGTTTCTGCGCGTCAGGGCACCGGAGTGGGGGACATTTTGGATGCAGCACGCGATGCACTGATCGCCATTGGGAAACCACCATGTGATATCCAGCACATCGCCACGATGCGCGTTGCGGTGCTTGGCGAGCCGAATGTGGGAAAGTCCACGTTGCTCAATGCGCTCTTGGGGGAGAAACGATTTATTACGGCACCCGTTGCACATACCACACGTGAGCCGAACGATGCGCTTTGCACGCGAGATGGGAAAAATTATCTCTTTGTGGATACGGCGGGGATTCGGAAAGCATCGAGTATTCGCAATTCTGGAACGCACCTTGAGGCGCAAGGTGTTGAGCGCACGATGCTCATGCTTGAGAAGACGGATGTCGCATTGTTTGTTCTGGATGTGAAAAAAGGGCTCACGTCGCATGACAAGCATCTTGCGGGCATGCTTGCTGATTCTGGAGTGAGTGTGATTATCGTGTTGAACAAGTGGGATTTGGTGGAGAATAAGACAACGACAACGGTGAACGAGGTGGAACGCTACATTCGCGGACTTTTACCGCAGTTAAAATATGCGCCAGTGGTGTTCGTTTCTGCGCTCACGGGACAGCGCGCGAACGCGGTGTTTACCGCGATTGACGCATCGTTCCAAAGCCGGTTTACGCAGTTGAATGATGCGGAAACGAAAGCGTTTATTTCGCGCGCAATTACAAAGCATCGTCCAAGTCGCGGCAAGGGTGTGAAGCATCCACGCATCATTAAGTTCGTCCAATCATCGGTGAACCCTCCAACATTCTTGCTCGCGGTGAATTTGTCCCGCAAAGACTCACTTGCGGATTCGTATCTTCGCTTCTTGGAGAATTTGTTGCGTGATCAGTACACCTTTACCGGAACGCCGATTCGCATGCGCGTTGCTGCAAGTAGAAAGTCACATACCACGTATGGCGACTAAATGCTTTATTGGCCTTGGGAATCCTCGAAAAGAATATGAGCGCACGCGCCATAATGCCGGATTTATGGCTGCAGAAGCGCTTGCGAAGCACTGGGAGCTTTCCTGGAAAGCCGATCCGGCACGACAGTCGCTTGTTGCAGAAGGGAATATTGCAGGGGTAAAGGTGGTGATTGTGAAGCCGCAAACGTACATGAATCATTCTGGTGAGGCAGCGCGAGCGATGATGGAGTATCTCCACATTACGGCAGACGATCTTGTGGTGATGATGGACGACGTCTCGCTTCCGCTTGGCACGGTGCGTGTGCGAAAGGAAGGATCGGCTGGTGGACACAACGGAATGAAATCGCTCATTGAACATATGGGATCGCAATCGTTTCTTCGCGTGAAAATTGGGGTGAATCCGCCGCCTGATCAGGTTCCGCTCGAGGTATATGTCCTTGAGCGTTTTCACAAGGAGGAACATGGAGTGATTGATAGAGCGACGGCGAAAGTGGTGGAGATTTTGAGCGATCCTGCGCAAACGCTGCACGAAACAACGTACACCGTGTAAACAAAAACTCTCCGAATCTCGGAGAGTTTTTGGTAGCTGGGGAGGGAGTTGAACCCTCGACCTCGGGCTTATGAGTCCCACGCTCTAACCAACTGAGCTACCCAGCCATGGAAAAATGATCCAAGTTTGTCCAGCTGCGGCGTTGTCGCTGCGGGCGGTCGACGACGTACTTTGGGGTACGTCTTGACGACCGCCCTCGCTCCGCCTTGCATCTGAACAAACTTAATCATTTTTCCTTACAGCGCACCTGATCCAAATCGACCGTTCGCGCTCCGCATTGCATCTGATGAAACGTAATCATTTTTCCTTACAGCGCATCTGATTCCATTCTCAGATTTCTGCGGCATGATACCAAAACGTTGGGGTGTTCGCAAGTATGACGGGAGTGGGATTCTATGCTATTCTGGGGCCATCTATGTTTTTCTCTCGGCAAAAAACGCTTCCTGACGATCATCCGTTGTTGCGATGGTTTGGCCCGGTGTTGGGGGCGGTGGCGCTCTTTGTGATCGAGATCGCCCAGATCGCGGTGCTTGTGCTCGCAATCATTTTGCCGGTGCGATATTTCCTCATTCAACCATTCATCGTGAAGGGCGCTTCCATGGAGCCAAATTTTTACGATCGAGAATATCTTATTATCGACGAACTCACGTTGCATTTTCGCAGTCCAGAACGTGGGGAAATAGTCGTGTTTCGTCCCCCGCAGCATGATGATCAGTACTACATCAAGCGTGTGATTGGCCTTCCCGGCGAAACAGTGGAGGTACGAAATGGTGTGGTAACGATTTATAACGATGAACACCCGAACGGGTTGCTCCTGGCGGAAACGTATATTACCGAAGTGACCGAGGGGAAGGATCGGCGTACGTTGGGCGCTGGAGAGTATTACGTGTTAGGTGACAATCGTGATGCAAGTTTGGATTCTCGGTACTTTGGGCCTATCACGATGGACCATATTACGGGGAGGGTATGGGTACGGGGCCTCCCCTTTGACAGAATTTCCACGTTTGATATTCCCACGTACACAGAGTAGGATTCGCCAGAATTGATTGATAATCGTATTCCACTATGCCGAGTGAAAAAGAGAAGACGTCCGTTGAACCAAAAAAGAAATCGAAAACACTTGAATCCCTTCGCGGTTTTCGAGACATCTTGCCCGATGAACAAGCGGCGTGGGACAAGATTGAAGATCTTGCGCGTGCAATGTCTCGTGCATACGGCTTTGGTCGTATCCGCATGCCTGCGCTTGAGCAGACGCCGTTGTTTGAACGTTCGGTAGGGAAGGAGACGGATATCGTAGAAAAAGAGATGTTCACGTTTGTGGATCAGGGCGGTGTGAAGATGACGTTGCGCCCAGAAGGTACGGCGCAGGTGGCACGTGCATACATTGAGCACGGCATGGTGAACCAGTCGCAGCCGGTGAAGCTTTGGTACTTTGAGCCATTTTTCCGACACGAACGTCCACAGGCTGGTCGCTATCGTCAATTTTGGCAATGGGGTTTGGAAGCGATTGGCTCCGACGATCCGGTGGTGGATGCGCAAGTCATTTTGATGGGTCAACGTTTTTGTAAAGAGCTCGGGCTTGATGTGATCGTGAACATCAACTCACTTGGCACGCCCGCATCGCGTAAGGAATACGTGGCCGAACTTGTGAAGTATTTCAAGCAGCATAAGAAGTCGCTTTCGGAAACGGATCAGAAGCGTTTGGTGAAGAATCCGTTGCGTTTGCTCGATTCCAAGGAGCCGGGGATGGAAGAGCTGAAGGCAAATGCCCCGCAAATCTTTGAGTATTTGGACGATGCATCGAAACAGCACTTTATGAAGGTGCTTGAATATCTCGATGAGTCGGAAGTTCCGTACCTGCTGAATCCGTATCTCGTTCGCGGATTGGATTACTACACCAAGACCACGTTTGAGTTGACGTTGGCGACTGCGCCTTCACCAGAACTCGAAGGGCTTGCACTTGGCGGCGGTGGACGGTACGACGGACTCGTTCCGATGCTCGGTGGTCGCGAGAACACGAGTGCGATGGGTGCAGGGTTTGGTGTTGAGCGAATTATTCTTGCGATGAAAGCTGCGGGCACCATGCCGCCGCGCAGGGAGAAGATCGACGTGTTTTTCTGTCAGCTTGGCGAAGCAGCGCGCCGCAAAGGCCTTGCCGTGTATGAAAAGTTCCGCGAAGGGGGAGTGATGATGGCGGAAGCATTTGGAAAGGGAACGCTCAAGGCGCAGCTCGAGATTGCCGATAAGTACAAGGCACCGATTGCGGTTATTCTTGGGCAAAAAGAGGTGCTCGACGGCACGATCATTATTCGCGATATGGAGTCTGGCGCCCAGGAAATTGTGGACGTTGAGAAGGTTGTGGGAATTATTGCGAAGCGTTTACAAGAACCCAAGGCAAAAGAGGAGTAGGATCGATTCTTCTCGAAAATCATTCATAGCTTTGCAAAAACGGCTGAAATATGCCGTTTTTGCAATATATGGCCGAAAAACCTTGACCTTTCCCGCAAAACCTGATAGCGTCACCCCTCCTGTTCTGGCCTTGATATTGCGCGAATGTTCGCCATTTTCGCAGCATTAGGCCCAGAACGGGGGAAGAATCTTTCCCAATTCAACCGAACTGGTAACCGAAACGGCAATTGCTCATCGTGAGCCCGCCGTTCCCTTCAGCGCCCTTGGGCGCTTCTGGAGTCCACCATGGCCATCCCGGCCTCCCGCGCGCTCATCGCGCTCATCGCCCTGTCCACCCTCACCACCCTGGCCGCCTGCGGCCAGAAGGACGGCACCTACGCCACCAAGGCCGAGGCCGAGTCGGCCGCCGCCCGCGTGAGCGGGAGCGGCATCGAGTCCTGCACCGCCATCTCCTACATGGAGGGTGAGACCGAGGTCTTCGCCTACGTCACCGGCTATGACGGCGACGGCGACGACCTGGCCGTCATCCCCTGGGACTCGGCCGACATCTTCGCGCCGAACGAGGGCGGCGAGAGCCAGTACACCTGCGGCTTCTTCACCGGCATCGGCGACGTGGTCATCGACAGCAACGCCGACATCGGCGCGGACTGCAACGACGGCGACGCCGAGATCGGCGAGGCCGGCTACGCCACCTACGCCGACCCGGACCTCGACGGCTACGGCGCCGGCGACGCCATCCCGGTCTGCACCCTCGAGGAGGGCGACGTCACCGAGTCCGGCGACTGCGCCCCCGACAACAGCGCCATCAACCCCGGCGCCGACGAGGTCTGCGACGGCATCGACAACGACTGCGACGAGCTGTCCGA
>CAZVBP010000052.1:0-6971 GCA_964625515.1 uncultured Gammaproteobacteria bacterium | reverse complement strand
CTTCCAAAATATCGTAAATCGCTTGCGCCTTTTCCCATTGTTCTCGCGCAGCATTGATCGCAGATGTCATGTCTGCGATCTTTTGTTGAATTGCTGTGGTTGCCCCAACGATGCCGTCACGTGCGCTTTGCAACTGTAACGCAGCATCGATACAACCGGCGCCGAGCAGGACGACGAGCATGATTGCGACGATGAGCTTCATACACATGATCCTATTCCTTCACCCTTCTCCCCCTTCGCCCAGCGAAGCAACGTCGCCTCGTCTGTTGCACCACAAATGAATGTCTTCGCCTCGTCGTTGTAAAAAAATGGAACGCCACCGCAAAGCCCTTTGTCGATGGCCGCGAGCCGGTCGGCATTCTTCTGGTTATTCCAAACTTCAACTCGCTCGATGGTGACGCCGAGCTTTTTCTCCACCGCGTCAATCGTTGGCTTCATCGCAATACAGTGCGGACATGTGTCGCCGTAAAAATCAATCAAGGCCATAGCAAAAAAGGTATTCATCACCGAATTATTCATCTCCGTGCAAGAACACTTTACCATTTTTCCTGATTGCGATCCCATCCTTCACCACTCCTTTGATCAGTGTCGTAAAACGTTCGTCGTTGAGATCAATAAAATCCGGTCGTTTCTGGAGCGATCGAAGTGTCATTGGTCCTTCGCGTAATGCGTCGACAATCCGCCCACGGAAATAGCGATCCGACGTTGCGAATTTCTCCCCCGCTTTCTTTTGAAGCCACAGCTCTGCCTTCGCTCTCGACCCATGCAATTCCGCAAGCGGACAAAGCGCCCACTCGTGATGTCTCGCCGTACAGTGCAGCGCACCAATGTCCATCAGTGCATGATTCCACGTCCAAACGTCGCGTGGAGAAACTGCCACAGCGAGACGCTGCAACGATGGAGCATCGAACTTCCCTCGTGGAAATACGCGACACAAAATTCGCGCGATGTTTGTATCAACAGGTGCAGCACTCCGATCGCGAAACGCAAACGCAGCAATTGCGTGCGCGGTGTACGAACCGATACCTGGCAAGCGCTTCAACGCATCAATCGATTGCGGCAACACTCCGTTGTGCGTGTGCACGACCGTTTTCGCGAGCCGATGCAGCATCACCGCACGTCGGTTATATCCGAGCCCTTTCCACAATCGAATCACGTCCGATTGCTTTGCCTCCGCAAGCGCATGCCATGTGGGAAACGCATCAAGAAATGCTCGCCACTTGGGAATGACGCGATCAACCTGCGTTTGCTGCAACATAATTTCGGAAAGTGCGATTGCGTATGGATCAGTGGTTCGTCGCCACGGCAAATCACGCCCATGCGCTGCAAACCACGCAAACACAATCCGATGAAATCGCTTACTGCGCAGCCCACGCGGTGAATTCGATGACGCTTTCGTTTTCTGAGGCAAACGGGATTGCTTTTGGCGCGTCATACGGGAGCACAGTATCAAAACTCATTGCGGATTGTGAATCAAGCGTGGTCGATGCTGCGTCCAACGTTTCCGTTCCTGCACCGTCCATCATAAACACATCAACGTGCTGCAACCAGCCGTAATGCACCACCATCATCGTGCCGTCGGTGCGGAATTCATGCTCGCGCGCAGAAATGACCACTGGACCGCGCACGATAATTCGTCCGCCATGCAGTGAGAGATGTTCACTCCCCTCCCGATCGTTCACCACCACAATCGCAGCGTTCTCATCCATCCAGATCGTCGATTGTCCGAACATGAACTTTCGTCGCTCGCCCTTACACGTGAGAATGTTCACCCGCGATGGATCGACCGGCGCGCACACAGCGTCGGGACGATCATCGTATACCTCAGTAATGATCGGCGTTCGCGATCGATAGCCCTCACCACCTGCCCACCGTGCGTCGAAATGACGGCCGATGATGAGTGAGAGGGAGAGGAGGGTAATTGTGAGGGTGAGGGCGAAGGGAGAAGGGCGAAGGGGGCGCAGAATTTTCTGAACGGTCTTTTTACTCCAACTCATAGCTTTGGGTGATACGTGGGGATTCAACCGTGATGTGCAATGTGCTCCTGAGGTGCTCTGCAAAGATCTCTTTCGTTGATCTTTCGCCGTGCACTAAGAACACCGTTTCTGGAAGCGCGCCTGTGCCGCGCACGAACGTGGTGAGCTTTTGCTGATCACCATGCGCAGAAAACGCATCAATCGTGAGTACTTCTGCGCGTACCGCATGCTTCTCTCCAAAGATTGCAATCTCGTCAGCGCCATTCTGAATTTTTCGCCCGAGCGTGTGCTGCGCTTGATACCCAACGATAAGCAATCCGGACTTCTCATCGTCGATGTACCGCGCAAGATGATGCATGATTCGCCCGCCCGTCATCATGCCGTTCCCGGCAATGATCACCTTTGGCCGCTTGTCGTCGTTAATCAACTTCGATGAATCGGACGACAACGTTTCCGTAAGCGATGCAAAACGAAACCAATCGTCATCGTTTCCTGGCGCCGCAGGATGCGTGAAGGAAAGATAGTCGTGGAAATGGCGATAGAGTTCTGTGGCGCGAATGGCGAGCGGGCTGTCGAGATAGATTGGGATCGTGGGAATCTCGCCACGTTGCAGCAGCTGATCAAGCGCAAATAACAGCTCTTGCGTACGCTCCACCGAAAACGCGGGGATGAGCAGCGTGCCGCCACGCCCAATGATCTTTTTCACAAACTCCGCAAGCTTTGGCTCGCGCGCCGCAGCAGGCTCGTGATTTGCCTGGCCGTATGTGGATTCACAGATCACCGCATCACTTGCTTGTCGCGGTTCTGTTGCAGGAAGAATCGGCACATCATCGTTTCCGATGTCGCCACTAAAGGTAAACGTTTTCGTTTTTCCCTCCTCTTCGACCGTCACACGAATGAACGACGATCCTAAAATATGACCGGCGTCGAAAAACTCTACCGTCATGCCAGGAACAGGATTGATAGAGTGATGATATGGCACCGTGACGGTGCGCTCGAGCATTGCGTCAACATCTCGTGCCTCATACACCACCGGATCACCACACTTCTTCGCGTTTTCTGCCATCACGCGCACGGAATCGTCGAGCACGATCTGCATCAGCGCTTTCGTTGGCGGCGTCATGTAGATCTTTCCGGAAAATCCTTGCTTGACGAGATCCGGCAACCGACCGGTGTGATCGAAATGCGCGTGTGTCACCACCACGGCGTCAATATGTGCGGGGGTGAATCCAAATGCCTCAAGATTCTTCTGCGAACACATCCGTTCGCCCTGATGCATCCCACAATCCACCATCAACTTCCCTTGTGACGACTCCAATACAAAGCACGATCCCGTCACGTCCTCCACGGCGCCGTAAAATGTAAGCCGCATATGCGTGAAGTGTAGCATGAGCCCTCCCTCCTTCACATTCATCAACGATCATGATATGTTCTTTTATCCTGCAGAATCAAAATACTCATCACTGCCGATGACGTATCACCCTGCTGGATATGAAGGAAGGGACCATGAGTTCAGTCGCAGCGCAGTTCATGTTTCTGATCACCGGGCTTCTCCTGACCGTGGTGGGAGTGGCATTCGGTACCTTCGCCATTCAGAGCGAACCGGAGAGCATCGCAGACATTCACCAATCGATGATCCACATGGGCATTGGCATGGGGCTCGTGCCAACTGGGATTCTGGGCATTGGAATGTCGATCGTGGTCGGCATGATCGATCGTCGCAATTCGATGCCCTCCTGAGCAGCCAACCGCCCAACGACTCTTCTGCCACTACGAACGCCCGCGGACCTCAACGAGGACGCGGGCATCTGCATTTCAATACGCTATCGTCTTTTTAGTTTCCACTTGGCATTCACTCGGAAGCTTAGCTTCCGAATTTCTTTTTCGATGAAACTGCCAACGATTTCAAATCTTTTTACTCGGAAGCTTAGCTTTGACCGCGTTTTCGACCTCATCCTGGGGTTGCCACGAAGCACACAGTTCCGTACACTCAGGGCTTGCCCAAACCACATGCCCACCCTCAACTGGAAAACCCTGCCGCGACCAATCATCGCACTCTCCCCCATGGCCGACATGACCGACTCGGCATTTTGTCGTACTGTGAAACATGTTTCACAGTACGGCCCTGAGCTTGTCGAAGGGTGCGGCTCTCAACACATCGAGGAACATTCCCCACTCATCGTGTTCCGCGAAATGGTGTCGTCGGAGGCCGTGGTGCGCGGCAACGACAAAACGCTCGGCATGACCGACATTCATCCCGCCGAACGTCCGCTGGTACAACAACTCTTCGGCTCCGATCCTGCAACGATGGCGGAGGCGGCTCGGATTATCGCCGACCGTCATCACCCGGAAGGATTCGACATCAACATGGGATGCCCCGTGTATAAAATCGTTCACAATTTCAACGGCGCTGCGCTCATGAAGGAACCGGAACGCGCCGCGGCAATTGTTCGTGCAATCAAAGCGGTGATCGACGTGCCGCTTTCCGTCAAAATTCGCCTCGGCTGGACCGATCCACGCGACGCAATCACCTTTGCAAAGATTCTCGAAGATGCCGGCGCTGATTTGCTTACCGTGCATGGTCGAACAAAAACGCAGGGATACTCCGGCGTTGCAGATTGGGCGATGATCGGCGAGGTGAAGCGCGGTGTCTCGATCCCCGTGCTGTGCAATGGCGACGTCCACAAAGCATCACTCATCCAATCAGCACTCAACGTATCGCAGTGCGACGGCGTGCTCATTGCCCGTGGCGCGCTCGGCAATCCGTGGATTTTTGCGCAGTGGAATGCAATCGCGAATGGCAATTCTTTCCCAGACATCACCCTTGCCGAACGCGTGCGTGTGGTCCGCATGCACCTTGCGTGGCACGTGGAACAATATGGGGTGTATGCTGTTCCTACCTTCCGAAAACACCTTTCGTGGTATTTCAAAGGTATTCCTCATGTGAAATCATTCCGCGAGCGCATGATGACCGCGTCCACACGCGAAGAGCTCGATGCAATTCTTGACGACATCGTAACGCACGCCTAAAGTTTCGCCACTTTCTTCATTGTATGCGCATCGGCATTCTTACATTCGTTTCTGGAAAGAAACAGCTCGCGGTTGGTACTGCCAGTATCGTGAACGAGGCCAAACAGCGAGGCCACAGCGTCAAAATGCTGTATGCGCCGCATGTTGGCCTTGTATTCGGGAACGGAAAAACGCTCACGTACAAAGGTGAGGTGATTTCTGCGGACGAGCTTGACGTCATTCTCGTGCGACCTGGTTTTACCAAAGATCCCAGCGTGAATGCATCGATCATCAAGCAGTTCCAGCTTGCCGGTTTCTATGTGATCAACACGTACATTGGCGTGTTTCGTGCAAAGAATAAAATTCGCACCTTGCAGATGCTGAATCACTTTGGACTCCCTGTTCCTAAAACGCACGTCCTTGGCGATGCATCGCTTGTCGAAACCGCCGCAAAGGAATTTACGTTTCCCGTCATTATCAAATCAATCTTTGGAACACACGGCACCGGCGTGTTTATCGCCGAATCCATGCGTTCACTTTCGCCAATCGTCGATTACCTCACCAAAAAAGAACACGGACCGGTGAAGTTGCAGGAGTACATCGAGGAAGCACATGGGAAAGACTTGCGTATCTTTGTCGCGGGCAAGCGTGTGGTTGCCGCCATGGAACGCTCGGCGAAAAATGGTGAGTTCCGATCAAACTTTCATAAAGGCGGGAGTGTGTGCACGGTTGATCTCACCGATGCAGAACGAAAGCTCGCAATCAAAGCAACGCAAATTCTTGGGCTCGATATTTCCGGTGTGGACATTCTTCGCACCAAAACAGGACCAAAAATTATCGAGGTAAACAGCAACCCAGGACTGGAAGGCATTAGCAAAGCCACCGGCATTGACGTTGCAGCGAAAGTAATCGATTTTCTTGAAAAGCGCGTGGAAAGCCATGGCACAAAAGCATCGACGCTGAAGAAAAAGGCAATGAAAGAGTAGGATTTTGAAAAGGTGGTATAGTTTTTTCATATGACTATACTCAAATCGTTTGTTTTGGGACTCTGCGCTCTCGTCATGGTCATCGGTATTTCTCCGTTCGCGCGTGCGTCCGACCTCATCATGGGCGGCCAGCAACACGACTATAAAGTCATCCTCCGCGGCGACGGACGAGCAATTGTGCTCGGAAAACTTATTGCGCCCAATGAATCGACCGAGTCGGTGAACAGCATGGCGATCGGGCTTTCGGTGGACGATGCGGTGCAAGTAACAGCGTACCAAGTGCTCGTGCAGCAAACGTGCGCAAGTACATCGGCGCGCGAGGAAATTCTCATCGATGACATGGTGATTGATTCCAATGTCATTGATCTTGGAATTGACAATAATCCGAGTGACGGTCGCGTGTGTACCAAGTACCGAGACGTTTCGGCGCGAGATATTACCAACGCGAACGTTGAGAAGATTACAATCACCGAAGGCGAGAACAACACGTACACACTTTCGCTCCCTTCCGCGATCGCGCCAGGACGAAGCGCCGTTGTCCTCTTTGCCTACAGCTCCACACAGTACGCAAACAATTTCCTGGGATTGCTTCAATACAAGTTCGTGACACCGACTGTTGACGAGCGTATCGAGAAGATGTCCGTCACCATTCAAACCGATAGCGATCTTGTGCTTCGCGGTGGATCGACGACGATTCAATACGACGACAATGCAAACACGACATCGCTTTCCGAATCGGCAGCACTGAATAGTGCAGACATGCTGTACAGCACGATCAATGAACGCTCGGGAAATACCGTTATCGAAAAGGCGACGAATCTCTTTCCTGGCGAGTCGTACACCGTTCAAGGAAAGTACAGCGAGCACTGGTGGAGACTGTACGCAGCGCACATCGCCATCATCGTCCTTGTCCTCGCCGTCATCATCGTGCTCTTCGTCCGCAAACATCGCGGAAACATTCGCGGAGAACTTGCGCAAACCTGGCGCACGGTGGTGAATA
>CAZVBP010000051.1:0-6981 GCA_964625515.1 uncultured Gammaproteobacteria bacterium | reverse complement strand
CTCTTTTCGACTCACATCGTCGCAAATTCGTTCAACGTACCATGAAGTACGTCTCACGAACTTTGCTCCTCGTTCATCGAAAATAGCCGAAAATGAGAAAGTCCTACTGAATAATTCATGACGGAACGCATTCGACGATTCGAAGCTTTGCACTCCGCGATCGCGGATTTTCTCGAACCTCCTGTTCCGATGGTGTGATCGGTTTTTTCGTGACGCTCCGCACGTCGGAACGACTCTTGAAAAACTGCTTTACCAATCGATCTTCCAGTGAGTGAAAGGTGATCACAACGAATCGCGCACCTGGCGCAAGCATCGTCATGATCCCCGCTAATCCTCGCTCCACCTCGGCAAGCTCATCGTTTACCGCGATGCGTAACGCTTGAAACGTGCGCGTGGCGGGATGAATTTTTCCGGTGCGTGGCACCACGCTCGACACAATGTCTGCGAGCTGTTTCGTTGTGTCGATCCGCATGTGGCGTCGGGCATCCACGATCGCTTTTGCGATGATCGGCGCACGAGGATCTTCTCCAAGCCTGCGAAGCATTGCTGCGATATCGTCCTGGCTCCACGTGTTCACCACCGTTTCTGCGGTGAGCGCTTGCGAAACGTCGTAGCGCATGTCGAGTGGCCCGTCCTGCATGAAGGAGAACCCGCGCGCTGCGTCGTCCACATGCACCGACGAAAAGCCGAGATCAAGGAGCGCTGCATCGAACATCCCGAGTGAATGATTCCCAACGTTCCCGAACGAATCGTGAATGAACGTCGTCCTGCCTGCATATGCCGCACATGTTTCCTGAGCGGTGCGGAGATTGCTCGCGTCGCGATCGAATGCCACGAGCTCGCCATGTGGCGATGTTGCATCGAGCATGAGCGCTGCGTGCCCACCAAGGCCGACGGTACCGTCGAGGACGCGCGCTCCCGAATGAAGCGCAAGGCCATCAATCACCTCCTGTGCGAGCACCGGGATGTGTTGGGGGTTTGCCATAGCTAGACGGCGAATGTGCCCAACTGTTCCGCGATCTGTTCGGCATCGTGCTCTGTTTGCGCACTGTATGCCGCCCACTTCTCGGCATCCCAGATTTCCAAACGCGTGTTCACACCCACGATCACCACATCTTTCCGGAGTCCTGCATAGCTACGCAGGTACTCCGGAACGACGCACCGTCCCTGCTTATCAAGCTGCACATCCATGGCACCCGCAAGCATGAGTCGGGCGAATGCACGTGCGTTTGCTTGCCCCAGGGGCAACGTTGCCAGCGAACTGGCGAGTTTGCCCCACTCCTCCAAGGGGAGCAGGAACAATGAAGAGTCCAAGCCTCGCGTCACTACTGCACCAAACGCGAGCGCCTCGCGAAACTTCATTGGAACGGCGAGCCGTCCTTTGTCGTCGATGGTGTGGTTGTATTGACCAAGGAACATAGCGCAGTAGGCAGGAAATCCTGCAGGATTCACGCCACGAGACATCGACTCCCGAGTGGTATCGATGACTCATGACGGGGGAAGCGTTCCGAAGAAATTGCGTGTGAACTGACTTTGCACGACGCAAAGACGAGTTGCACACCCCACTTTGTGCCTCATGTCCCCACTTTACACCACTTGGAGCCTCCAAACAATAAAAAATGTGTGGATAACACCACACGAATCATGGTCATACGCCCAATATTCACAAAAAGACGCTTTTCGTGTACTCTCCTTCGTTGTCGTTCCCAAAACGGCAACGCTGCCACACCCCGCTGTTCTCCAGGAGGAGACAATGACTGGAACGGATTTTGAGTGTCGGAGCCCACGGTCTCGGACCGGGGCAATGACCTACGTCGCGATCGTTGGGGCCTGCGTGGCCTTGGCGATAGCCCTCGATGATCATATTGTCTGGTGGACGTGGCTCCACCAGAAGGATCTGCGAATCGCGGCAGTGCCAACGGCCCCCGCCCTTCGCCCTTCGCCCCCCGCCCTCACCCACACCGCGCCTCCCCCTGCACCCAACGACGACACAGCCCACGACATCGTCCTGTTCCCGGAATGGAATCCGGAAGCCGGTCGTACCAAAGACAAGCTGCGGGAGGATGAGATGCACGCCTACTTTGAGAGTTCGGGGGCGTTTCTGACCGTCCAGCAGGAGGTGCTCTTCTGCGCCATGGAGGCGTATGTAGCACAAGAGGACGGGGCTTCCACGCCGAAGGACGCGATCGATCTCTGCATGAAGTGAGAGCGCGACTTCATCAGGTCAACGTCCCCCACGACCCCTGCACGACGCCGCCCGCCGGAACGACCTCCGGCGGGCTTGTGCTTTGTGGTGTGCTGAGATATGCGCAGGTGTGCTCAATTGTGCGCATGTAAAATCACTCCAAAGCTAAGCTTCCGAGTAAAAAGAATCAGAATCGTTGGCCATTTCATCGATAACGAAATTCGGAAGCTAAGCTTCCGAGTGAATCGCTTCCGAGTGAATCCGGAGTGAATCGATTCTGTCATTCTCCGTCATCCCGACGATTAGGAGGGATCCCACGTTACGAACGTGAGATCCTTCCCGCCTTCGCTAAGGCTACGGTCGGACAGGCGGTAGTCACCTCAGGATGACTGATTCGAAATATCCGAGAAAACGAGCGTCAGGTTCGCGCTTCATTTCATGGCCCAATTCACGGTCAAAGCTAAGCTTTGACCAAAATTTATTCGAAATCGTTGGCTTTTTTTACAAAAACAAAATGTTAAAGCTAAGCTTTGACATTTCGTCGGCGCGGAATGCCGGATGTCTTTGATCGGAGCACACGATGGTATGCACCCGCAAAACGATGCGCCTCGTCGCGTGCACGCTGGAGGATTTCTTTGCTCGATTGGGCAACACGGCGGAGCTCGGCGTTCGTTTCGTCGAATACGAGCCGATCCTGCTTTCGATCAAACCCTTTTGCAATGCCAATGACGGGAATGGAAAATCCCTCTTGCTGCATCACCTCCATCACCCGATTCACTTGCCCTTCTCCCCCGTCGATAATCATCACATCAGGCGCGGGCCAGGTGCCGGGCGACGCGCGCAACCGCGTTAATCGACGGCGCATCACTTCCTCCATCGCCGCAACATCGTTCGATCCTTCAAACGATTTGATGCGGAATCGTCGATACGCATCGGGAGCCGGCGCACCGTTTTCAAACACCACCATCGATGCAACCGTCGACGTTCCACCGATGTGCGCAATGTCGTACGCCTCAATTCGTCCGAGCACGTTGATAAACCCGTCCTTTGCGGGACGCGTTTCCATTTTTGATCCGATATCCCATTCGTCGTCGCGCGTAATGAGCGCAACGTCGTGAATATGCTCAAGCGCAAAAATCTTGTTGCGCAGTATCGCCGCTGCTTCAAAGTCTTTACGACGAACCGCCGCCGTCATCTCCCGCGTCATCGCGCGCACAATAACCGACTTCTTTCCTTCAAAAAACTGAATGAGCTGACGAATAATCTTGCGATAATCTTTTGACGAGATCGCGCCAGAGCACACGCCCGGGCAGCGACCGATCTGTGCGTCGAAACAGGGGCGCTGGTGGGAGGAGGGGGGAACGCGATCCGCGCCGCCCGCACTGCACGTGCTCCACGGAATGGATTTGCGAATGAGGTCGAGCGCGGTACGGAGCGATCGACCGCTGATGTACGGGCCAAACACGGCAAGAAACTGTCGTTTCGCCTGAGGAGACAGCGTTTGGGAAAACGGCTTCACGCCAACACGCTCAAGATCAAGTCCGCGCAAGAGTACCGGCCTGGGGAATTCCTCGTTCGTGATGCAGAGGTACAGAAAGCTCTTATCATCGCGCGACAAGATGTTGTACGGCGGCTGCAATGCATGAATCTGATTTGTTTCAAGCACGAGTGCCTCGATGACTGTTGGCGTTTGGATGTAGTCGATGCGCGCAATGTTCGCCACAAGATCAGCGATACGCGCGTTATGCGCTTTGGCAAAGTACGACCCCACTCGGCGCTTCAAACTCGTCGCTTTCCCCACGTAGAGCAATTTCCCATCACGATCATAATAAAAATACACGCCGGGAGTATCCGGAAGCTCATTGTGCATGATGGCGATCGAGGATGGGATCATGACTGTGAGTGTAGTGGAAGGGGTCGGAGATTGGTAGTGAGGGCGAGGGGCGGAGGGCGATGTGTCGCGAAAATATTGAAGCGTAGCATCGACTGTGAATTGTTGCGCGAAACACTGTGCTCTGGAGGTGCGCAAATGTTGTCCGTGATAGGGAGTATCGCATCACTGAGCACAAAGTGTTGCGCATGAGCACAATTGAGCACATTTTCACTTTCACTCACACTCCCCCAACAATCGTCCCCACCATCACCACAACAAACACCGCAAACGCCAAACCCACCACCCATTGCGGCACGCGGAGTGCATTTTTTGGCAAACTCCCGCTCGATCGCGCGCGTTCGTACGCAAGAAGCATCATGATTGCGGTGATCGATCCAAGCACTCCCCCGGTGATGCCGAGCACGGATGCAATGCTGTGGACGCCAAGCACCACGAGCGCAAACGGGATCATTGCCGTGAGCATCCACGACGGGATGAATCGTAATCGCAAATCAAAGGTGTACGTATTCACAAGCGCATTCGTCACGTTCAGATATGCCGTGAGCGTGGTGACGAGCGCAATAGCACTTGCGATCATCACCGCAACATGCCCAAGCTCACCGCCCAAACCAACAATCGCATTTTCTGTGGTGCGCGCCCCTGTTACTCCCACAATCACCACGGTGAAGACGATGTACACCAGTGCAACAATCGCCGTGGCAATCATCGTGCTTTTCCCCAAGAGCGCACGACGTCGCGCAAGCACATCACGCATCTCCGGTAACGCCGTCATTCCTTGAAATGCAAAAAGCATCACGCCAAGCGGAATCATTATGTTCGCTGGAACGATTGTTGCGTAATGCCCACCATCGATGTGCGGCAATGCAACGAGTGCAAGAACGGCGATGAGGATCAGGTAGACGGGAATGAGTATGCGCTGCGTGCGCATCACAAGGAGCGATCCGCCCAACGTGACAATCGATGCGACAAGAAAGAACCAAATGCTCGCCACAAGCGGGCTCATGGGAATCCATTGGTACAAAAGCGCGCGCAAAAACTGTCCGCCAAATAAAAGATACGCCACGAGCGCACCATACGTTGAGCCAATAAACGCAATCGACGCCACCGTGGTGCCGGCGTGCCCAAGTTCGCGCCCAATGACGTGAATAAATCGCGCCTTCCCTGCACGCATGAGCACAAGATCGCCATAGAGGCGCAACACAAACAGGTTGACAGCGCCCATGGCAACAAGCAACACGAGTCCGAGTGCAAGACCAACCTGCGCAACCACAAATGGCAAACTCAAAATGCCCACCCCAATCATTGTGCCCACGAGCGGTCGCGCACCACGCCAAAGCAGTGACCATTCTCCGTTCATATTGTGTGCATTGTATCACGTGGGTTTGACATTCATGTTGTGTGGGGTGGTGATGGTGGGGGAGTGTGAGTGAAAGTGAAAATGTGCTCAATTGTGCTCATGCGCAACACTTTGTGCTCAGTGATGCGATACTCCCTATCACGGACAACATTTGCGCACCTCCAGAGCACAGTGTTTCGCGCAACAATTCACAGTCGATGCTACGCTTCAATATTTTCCTCCGCCCTTTGCCCCTCACCCCCTACACATACTTCCGCAAATACTTTCCCGTGTGACTCTTCGGATTGCGCGCGATGTCTTCGGGAGTACCGACGCCAACGACAGTTCCGCCATCGGCGCCGCCTTCAGGGCCCATATCGATAATCCAATCCGCCGTTTTAATTACATCAAGATTGTGCTCAATCACCACCATTGTGTTCCCTTTGTCGACGAGCCGATGCAACACATCAAGCAATTGCTTCACGTCATCAAAATGCAAACCGGTTGTTGGCTCGTCGAGCAGATATAACGTCTTTCCCGTTTGTCGTTTTGCAAGCTCGGATGCGAGCTTTACGCGCTGCGCTTCCCCGCCAGACAGCGTGGTGGCCGATTGTCCCAGCGTAATGTACGCAAGCCCAACTTCCACCATCGCTTTCAACTTATCTGCAACCTCGGGAAGATCTTGAAAGAACACCGCCCCTTCCTCCACCGTCATGGCAAGCACGTCGCTGATATTCTTTTCTTTATACAGTACTTCCAACGTTTCGCGATTAAAGCGCTTTCCTTTGCACACTTCACACGTCACAAATACTGCCGGCAGGAAATGCATTTCAATCTCTATCTCTCCGTGTCCTTCGCAGTTCTCGCAGCGTCCACCAGGAACGTTAAAACTAAATCGCCCTGGCTTGTAGCCGCGGAATCGTGCTTCTTCCGTGGACGAGAACAGCTCACGAATTGGTGCCCACGCGCCGGTGTACGTTGCGGGATTTGATCGTGATGTTCGGCCAATTGCGGACTGATCAATAAGAATCGCTTTATCGATGTATTCCACGCCAAGCACCGCCTTGTGCGCACCAGGACTCTCTTTTCCGCCGTACAATTTCTTTGCCACTGCCTTGTACATAATGTCGTACGCAAGCGTGGACTTGCCCGAACCCGATACGCCGGTAACACACAAAAAACGACGCAACGGAAAATCAACATCGATGTGCTTCAAGTTATTCTCGTGTACACCACGCACTTTGATCACGCCCGCATCTTTGCTTCTTCGCTTCTTTGGCACGTCGATCATTGCATCGCCGCGAAGATACGCCGCGGTGCGCGATTTTTTATTCTCGAAAATCTCAGGCGTCTTTCCTGCGGCAACCACATGCCCGCCATGCTTCCCCGCACCAGGACCGATCTCAATCATGTAATCCGATCTGCGAATCGTATCCTCATCGTGCTCCACTACGAGCACGGTGTTTCCCAGGTCGCGCAAATGCTCAAGCGTTTCGATGACTCGTTCATTGTCACGCTGATGCAAGCCGATCGTCCGCTCGTCGAGCACATAGCGCGCCCCCACCA
>CAZVBP010000050.1:2677-7035 GCA_964625515.1 uncultured Gammaproteobacteria bacterium | reverse complement strand
TTGCTATCATTCCTCCATATGCCATCTTGGACCAAGGAGGAACGCGCGGTGTTGCGGGGGCTGTCGACGCCTGGAAAGATACAGGATTTTTTGAACGCGATTCCGTTTCGGATTGACGGGGAGAATGAGACTTGTCTGTCGCCGCGCGGCGTGATGCGAGAACGGAAGGCGCAGTGCATGGAGGGTGCGATGTTTGCGGCGGCAGCGCTCCGCTTTCACGGCATGCGTCCGCTCATTCTCGATCTCGTCGCAACAGACCACGACGCCGATCACGTGGTTGCGCTCTTTCGGATCGATACCCACTGGGGCGCAATCTCCAAAACAAATCACGGCGTCCTCCGCTATCGTGAGCCGATTTATCGTACCGTTCGTGAACTGGTCATGAGCTACTTTCACGAATACTTTTTGCAATCAACGCGCACAAAAACGCTGCGCAGCTATTCACGCCCCGTCAATCTTGCACGGTTCGATGAGAAACAATGGGAGACCTCCGATGAGCCTGTTTGGTTTGTGCCCGAATACCTGCTGACGATCCCACATGCACCGATTCTCTCACGTGCGCAAATCGCGCGACTCCGTGCCGCCGATCCTATCGAAGCGCGCATGGCAGATATCGAAGAATGGCCGTCGGCCTAGCGTGCACCAGGTATACTCACAAATATGCTGAAGCATTTTCCTCCCTTCACACGCACATTTCTTCAGATGATCGGCCCAAGCGTCATTTTTGCAGCGCTCTCCATCAGTGGCGGGGAGATGCTCTTGTGGCCGAATCTCGTTGCGAACTACGGACTCAACATCTTGTGGCCGATCCCGCTCGTGCTCCTTTTGCAATTCGCGGTGAATATCGAAATTGAACGCTATACATTAGTGACGGGAAAGAGTGTGGAATCAAGTTTACTGCGCAATGCCCCATGGCTCTCTGGCGTTTTTGCGCTCACCGTTGTTATCGCGCTCATGTGGCCCGCATGGATGACGACCGCCGGGAATCTCGTTGCGGTACTGCTCGGCTTTTCTGGGAATGCAATTCACGACGTCGGACTTGTTGCCGCAATTGTTATGCTTGCAATAAGTAGCCTCGTGTTTTACGCAAAGAAAACATATCGCGTCCTCGAACGTCTGGCCCAAACGAGCGTGGTGATCGCACTTGTGATTATTCTCTTGGTTGTCGTACTGCGATTCGATACCGCAACATTTCTTGCAGGCATTCGTGGGTTTACCGCGTGGGGATTCATCCCGCCCGAGATGCCGCGCTTCGATTTTGTTGCAGCGTTGGCGTACGGCGGTGTGGCCGGCGTTCTCAACCTGGTGCAGAGCGAATGGATTCAGGCAAAAGGCTACGGGGTTAATACACTCTCGACCGCAGCGATTTCCAAAATTGATTTTACAACACCACAATCACGCACGAATTTCCGCGCGTGGTTCCGCGCAATCAACATCGAGCACTTCCTCTTTTTCGTCATTGCAACGATCGGGTCACTCTTTCTCCTCGCCTATCTTGGCGCACTCGTGCTCCCCTACGGCTCGGCGCAGGGATTCACGGTGCTCACGCAAGAAATTGCCGCGCTGAACAATCATCTGCCGTTTTTGGGCACCGCATTTGGTATTGCAGGCATCATGATCTTTTTCATGGCGAACGTCACGATTCTTGACGCCATCGGTCGCCTCACATCGCGCATTCTCGCGTCGATACAATCCAATACACCATCACACACACAGCGATTCATCGCATCCTTCACAGCATCGCGCATCAGTATTATCGCGCTTCTCCTTGGCATCGCAATCCTGTGTGCGTCCATTGTTATTCCGCAGCTCAAACAACCGTTCTTTCTTCTTGTCCTCTCCGCAAGTCTTTCTGCATTGACGATGTGGCTCTATCCCCCACTCCTCCTCAAACTCAACGCCCAACTTCCCGCAATCACACGTCCATCGCTCATCCGGTCGAGCATCGTCATCATCGCAACGCTCTGTTACGGCGCCATCACACTCTGGGCACTCAGTGATTTCGTCCCGATGGTGGTCGTTGTCCTTCTTGGAACAATCGTCACCCTTTGGCATGTCACGATTCTTCTGTCGATGCTCCGAGATCGCGGGCAATCGCCGCGTCGTCGAGCGAAACACCAAGCCACGCGGTAATCATGCGCGCGTCGGCAACTGCATTCGCCAAGCACACCGACGCTCCCGGGGACGGCGTGATGTTATACACAATCCGATCACCAGCAATCTTTGCCTCACCCATCTGCATCGTATGCGTGCGGATATTGACCACCTGCGGACGAATACCGCCGAGATGTTTTCCAAATGCAAGATCACGCGCACCGATCGTTGGAACAATCTTTCGCGCCTCACGCACAAACAGTCGCGCACCGATGATGGGCACGTCGTACCAAAAATTTCGTGCGATAAATCGTCGCACCACGCGATCCGCATTGATCGCAATCACGCTCGTGATGGTGTCGACGGAGAGCGAGAACACCCGGAAAAAATCGATGATCGTGCGCCACTTCCGAATCTCGAGTAAAGGAAACGCTTTCGCAATCGGGCCAAAACGCATCACGTCTGCATCGGCCACATCGGGATCGCCGTGAATTGCCGCAAACGGCAGCTTTGGATGTTGAACGGTATACACCTTTCCACGCAACCGATTCTTGGCAGTATAAAAAAGCCCCGCAACAGGAATGAGCGACAAATCGCTTCCCTCCCCCATGCGATGCGCAAGCGATAAACTGTGCGCACCCGCCGCAACAACAACCGTCCGCGCAGTAATCGATCTGCCCGATCCACGCAACAGAAAATGCTCAACATGTCGCTCGATCCGATCCACGCGCACACCGTGCATCACATCAATCGTGCCCCGCGTTTTCTTCATCGCGTCAAACACCAATGATCGTGCCAGTGCGCCATAATTCACCGCATATCCATTCTTCGAGAACAGTGCGACCATCGGTTCATCGGTGCTCCTGCCCTCCATCACCGCTGGCTCGACGTCGGCAATCGCGTCGCGTTCGAGCAAGTGAAGATCCGGGAAGAGCGAACGAATTTCGTTGTACCGCGCACGAAGCGTCGCAACTTCATCAGCACCCACCGCGATGACCATCTTTTGCTGATGCACAAACACGCCATTCCCTTCGGGTAATGCATCGCAGTATCGCGCCACCATCTCGGCAGCCGCCTTCACCGCTGTTGCCTTCTCAACCGTATAGTTCGTCTCAATGTCACCAAAGTGCAACGTCTGACTATTCTGCGTGTGATGGGAGCTCACCGATCCGATACGATCGTACTGTTCCAAAAGCACAATGCGCTGTACCGACGAATACACGGCGAGCACATACAACAGCGCCGCTCCCGTCACCCCAGACCCAACGATCGCGAGATCGTACTGTTCATCGCTCATACTTGTGGATAACGCATTCAATGGCCAAGAGTGTACCTGGTGCATCACAAGTTGGGAATTGGGGGTATACTCTTGTGGCACCGTTCTCATCCTTTTTCCTTGATTTCTTCCTATGTTTCGCGCACGCTCTTGGTTTCTCCTTGTTGCCGTCCTTACCTTCATCATCGGAACCGCACTCATTGTGTGGTCCGGCATGCCTATCAATTCACTTTCCTAACTATGCCATCTCTTCCGTCTCCGATTATCGTTGTTCGCTTCGGCATCACTGCACTCTTTCTGTGGTTCGGCACGCAGCAATTGTTCGACCCAAACGCATGGACGATCTTTCTTCCAGAGTGGACGGGATACTTTCCCATTCCCGCGGAAATTCTTGTACGCACGAACGGCTTGATTGAAATCGTGCTCGCGCTTCTCCTTGGCGTTGGCGTCTTCACGCGCGTCAGTGCGTTCCTTCTTGGTGTGCATCTTGCCGGAATTGCGGCAAGCGTTGGTGGCGCCACGGGTGTGCGCGACGGTGTACTCGCACTCTGCACCCTTGCCCTTGCGCTCGGCGCGCCGGATGCATACACACTCGATGCGCAAGAGAAAAGTCACTAATCACAAAAACCGCAGCATCACTGCTGCGGTTTTTGTTTTTCCATCGCTACACGCACCACTGTCCTTCGCGGTACACAATCTCGTCATCAATCCGTACCGTGATGATGTCCGCAAACACGTCCACATGATAGCGGCTCGAGCGCTTTGGAAATCCTGCCTTTGCGTAAATGGTGTGCTTTTGCCCGAGCGAAAGATGCACACCGCACATGCGTTCGTAGCTTCCGATATCGGTAAGCCTGCGATCACGCGTGAGTGCGCGATTCAGCCCAAACCCTAATTCCCGCACCCATAATTCCTCGTCGGCGCGAATCTGATCGAGCACATCAGTGAACGATACGGGGGCATCTTTCGCGTCCACAAGTACACCGCG
>CAZVBP010000050.1:0-2577 GCA_964625515.1 uncultured Gammaproteobacteria bacterium | reverse complement strand
ATCACATATCCACAACTGTGAATTCCTCCCCCACCCTACGCATGGAACAATCACCTCAACCGTTCTGGCATCCCGCCACAACGGAAACGTCCTTTGGAGGACTCCATGTCGCGACACTCGACCGCAGCAGAATTGATGCGTCGGCTCCGCGACTGTGAGCCCGCATACCTTGAATACATCCTCGGCGCGCTCCACACCGGTGAAGAGCGGAAAGAAGACGTGCACCTTGCGCTTGATCAGCTCCGCCCGTTGTATCAAGTGCGCTCCACGTTCAACAATGCGCGGCTCATCGAGCTTGCGCAGGGCATCGCAAACCTCGGTCTGATCCACCGACTCTCGATACACGCGATGACTCGTGATAGCGCCGAGCGGTACATTGCGCTGCTGCGAGTCATCTGGGGAGCCCAACACACGCTGGACGACATTCCGACCCTGGAACGAAACGGGGAAACGTTCTACCTCGTATTCATCTCAGGCGAACGACGCTTCCGCGCGATCACGTGGCTCACGCGCAACGTGTGCAGCGAATGCGAGAAGCAAGGCGTCAAGGGATCATGTTTCGCACGGCATACACAGCACTTCCCAAACGGGACAATCCCCGTTCAGCTCACCTTCAATACTGCGGCGATTCGGGCATTCGACCATCAGATGATGGAGAACAACCACGAAAAGCCGAACAGTCACGAAGACGCACTGGGATTTCGTGCTGGGTTTCATCTGAAGAAGATTCGCGACCCCAACCTCACGATCGCCGACTATGCAGAAAGCGTAGGGCGGTCGCCAAAGACCGTGTACAAGGCCCTGGCGTACACCGACTTCCCCATCGACATCCAAGAAGCGGTGGCTGAAGGAAAACTCGCGTACGCAAAGGCATTCGTGCTGATGAACTTCCACGCAGAACGGCAGGATGACGTGGTGCTGCGGCAATGCCTTGCGTTCGCCATCGAGCGACGAAGCATGAGCACCAAACGACTGCGCGCGATGCTCGCGGACGAGCTCGCGAAGTTCAAGAGTGGTCAGCTCTCGATCTTTGGAGAATCAGAGCAACGGCGCCAAGAGAAGGAGGCGCGCCGCCGAGCACTCGATGGTGAGATCACGCGGGATATGAACCGCGCGAAGGAGTTTCTGCTCCACGTGATCAACTCGTTGCGACGAGGGGAGATTGGGCAAGAGGACTCCCCGTTTGCGTCGTTCGCGGTTGCACGCGCAGTACTCGCGATGTGGGAGCTCCTCGTGATCGTCACCCCAAAGCTCCTGCACTACCTCCCCCGCCGGGAACGACAGCACGTTGAGGAAATCCGCCCAGAGATCGACCCGATGATGGAAGAGGTCGCGGAGATAGTGAGGCAGAGTGCCAGCGCGAAGTAACGACGACGAAGGGCGGCCCACGGGCCGCCCTTCAGTGCGTTTGCTGGGAAACTCCACACGCCATCTTGCCACTCCCCCCGCCAACATGATACGATTCGCCCGTTCTTTTGAAGATTGTTGCCGTGTTTTGCTGGGAATTTACTAGTGAATCATGTCATGATCGGAGTTGGACGAATGACGATTTTGCGGCTGATTTCGGTGCACGGGACGTCGACGACGGAAACGTACTTCATGGTACGTTGACGAGTCGACAGGGCCCCGTAAGCCGAAAGCAGACCAAAAGCGTCGGTCGTCCATATGGGTTGGTACTCAAGCGGTCAACGAGGGCAGACTGTAAATCTGCTGGCTTGCGCCTACGAAGGTTCGAATCCTTCCCAACCCACCACAGAAAACGTCATTAAATTGCCCGGGGCGTTGTCTGCGCCTTGCGCGCCGTTCTCACCGTACGGCTCAGTACGGCTCGAACGGTGCTCGGCGCATCCTAGCCCCGAACAATTTAATGACGTTTTCTTCACTTAACTTGATGCTCGAGAAATGAAACTCGTTGCGCAGAAAAATGATTACGTTTCGTCAGATGTCAGCAGGAGCAAGACTCGTAGCGTAGAAAATGTACTAAGTTTGTTCAGATTCTAGGAGCGAGTGCGGATTGGCCGATACGTACCCAGATGTACGTTGAGGCCAAACGCAAACGAGCGACAATGGAAAACGTTCATTCACATACTCGCCCGTGTAGCGTGCAAAATGTATTAAGTTTCGTCAGATGCGAGGAGGTCTGAGCACCGCAGAAAGACGTACCCCGAAGTACGTCGTTGAGGAGCAGAAGACCGACGAAGCAACTGGCGAAACTTGGATACATTTTGCTAGGCCGAAATAGCTCAGTTGGTAGAGCAACGGTTTTGTAAACCGTAGGTCGCGGGTTCGAGTCCCGCTTTCGGCTCCAGCTTGATAACGAAATTCGATCTTCAAGAATCAGAACAGCAGCAAGAACAAGTAGTGTTGAAAAATGATAAAGTTTGCTGGATGCTAGGAGCGACGAGGATCGGAGCGAGACGGCCTTCATCGGTCGTTGCCTGCCTGCCGGTAGGCAGGAGCGAGGACTACAGACGCGACAATGATCCCGCAAACAAGTAGCGTTGAAAAATGATTAAGTTTCGTCAGATGCAAGGAGATCTGAGGACCGAAGTGAGACGACCTTCATCGGTCGTTGAA
>CAZVBP010000049.1:5058-7507 GCA_964625515.1 uncultured Gammaproteobacteria bacterium | reverse complement strand
CTTCGCCCCTCGCCCATCGCCCTCACCACCCCTCATCACACCACCCGCGCCTTATCCCCCCTTCCCCCCCACACCGTCCACTTCCCCCACAATGCGCCGTCCGATACCATAGCGATACTATGGCCGACGCTGGACGAATTCCACCGCACAATATCGAAGCAGAGCGCTCACTGCTCGGTTCACTTTTGCTTGATCAAGATGTCTTACTCAAAATTGGCGACGCAGTTCGTGCAGAGGACTTTTATAAAGACTCGCACCGCATTCTTTTCGACACCATGCTCGAGCTCGTGGACAGACACGAACCAATCGACCTTCTGACGCTCGGAAATCGCCTCGAGGAAAAGGGCGTCCTCAAACAAATTGGTGGCCGAACCGCACTCGTGGAGCTTACCAACGCCACCACCACGGCGGCACACGTGGCACATCACGCAGAAATCATTGCAAAGAAAGCAGCGCTTCGGCGGCTTCTCACCGCCGCACGCGATATTACCGATCTTGGATTCGACGAATCACAAGATGTCGATGTACTGCTCGACGAAGCAGAACGTCGATTGTTCAACGTCTCACAAAACTTCATCAAACAGTCATTCGTTCCCTTGCACAGCGTCCTTACCCAAGCGTTCGATCGCATCGACGAGTTGCATCGCGAACGCGGTAAGCTCCGCGGCGTCCCCAGTGGATTCGTAGGTATCGACAACCTTCTTGCCGGCTTGCAAAATTCCGATCTTGTCATTCTTGCGGCGCGACCATCGGTCGGAAAAACGTCGTTCGCACTCGATATTATGCGCAGCGTTGCGCTCAAAACGAACAAGCCTGTGGGATTCTTTAGCTTGGAAATGTCCAAGGAGCAGCTCGTGGATCGTCTTATTTCTGCCGAAGCGAACGTTGACTTGTGGAAGCTCCGCACCGGGCGTCTCTCCGAGCATGCCGACGACTTCCCGCGCATTGGCGATGCATTGGGAAAGCTTGCCGAAGCACCAATCTTTATCGACGACTCCCCAATTGCCACCATCATGAGCATTCGTACGAAAGCGCGCCGCTTACAAAGCGAGCATGGGCTCTCCATGATTGTGATCGACTACTTGCAGCTCATGGAAGCGCGTAAGAAAACGGACAATCGCGTGCAGGAAGTGGCGGAAATCAGTCGCGGTTTAAAACAAATCGCGCGTGAGCTCAACGTTCCCGTCCTCGCGCTTGCGCAGCTTTCTCGTGCCGTAGAAATGACAAAACCCGCTATTCCAAAGCTGGCGCACCTGCGTGACTCCGGGAGCATTGAGCAGGATGCCGACGTGGTGATGTTCCTCTACCGAAAAGCCGCCGACAAAAACTATCAGCCCGATGAGCTCACACCAGAAGAAAAGACCCGTGCGGAAGTGCACATCGCAAAGCATCGTAACGGCCCAACGGGCATGGTGCCGCTGTACTGGGACGCGACGCACGCATCGTTCAAAAATCTCGACACCCGCAGCAACGCCATGCCCGCAGCCGCACCCGCACCATCCGGTCCAAACCCCGACAACATTGGCCTTCCCCCAGGAGTCCCACCAAAGAATGCAGGCCTTTCGCCAAAATGATCGACGCGATATCATAGGACGGTCAAATCGGTGAATCGGGATCATGTCGGGCGTTCCGGTCAAATCGGTCAATCGGGATTACCCTCGATGAAGGCGGTTATTGGCTGCGGTGACTTCACAAATCACCGTTTTCACCGAGGGTAATCCCGATACAACGCATTCACCCCCATCACAACAACCGCCCTCATCGCTTTCACCGTCTTCACCCTCTTAATCTTCTCCTTCTATGTTCAACAAGATCAAACAAATCAAAGACCTCCGCGATCAAAGCAAGCAAATGAAAGCAATGCTTGATGAAGTCGTCATTGTGGGCCAAGGTGCGGGAGGAAAAGTGATGATCACCGTGAACGGAAGCCATGAAACACTTGGCGTGCAGATTGACGATGATCTCCCACGAGAAAAAATTGCTGATGGCGTGAAAGCAGCGCTTAGTGATGTGAACAGCAAGTTGCAATCAGAGCTCATGAAAAAGATGAAAGAAATGGGCGGTCTTGATGCGTTCAAAAATCTTGGACTGTAGTCATGCGACGTTTCCCCGCGCCAATTCATAACGCCGTTGCTGCGCTGGGGCGACTTCCTGGCGTGGGGCCAAAAACTGCATTGCGGTACGCATTTGCACTTTTACGATTGTCAAAATCGGAACTCGTCACCATCGGACGCGCGCTCACCGAGCTCGGCAACATCGCCACATGCACCACATGCTTTACATATGCCGAGGTGGAAACGTGCGACATTTGCGCCGACGAAACGCGTGATACGAGCAAACTCTGCGTGGTGGCCGAAGCGCGTGATATTGCAA
Organism: uncultured Gammaproteobacteria bacterium; assembly: GCA_964625515.1. GTDB lineage: Bacteria > Patescibacteriota > Patescibacteriia > UBA9934 > UBA9934 > CAIKHN01. The sequence continues at coordinate 5,134 of CAZVBP010000049.1, read as the reverse complement.
CCATCGAAGCAACAGGCGTGTATCGTGGCCGATATTTTGTGCTTGGCGGCACACTCAACCCAATCGATGGCCGCAC
>CAZVBP010000049.1:2279-4958 GCA_964625515.1 uncultured Gammaproteobacteria bacterium | reverse complement strand
TTACGCGATCGCGTCGATGCGGATCTTTGTAAACGGCTGACGATGGCCAACGTTGCGGCGATAACGAGTCTTTGGCTTGTACTTGATCACCGAGATCTTTTCGCCACGACCGTGTTCCACAATCGTTGCCTTCACCGATGCGCCAGCAACAATCGGCGCGCCCACCTTCACCACATTGCCCTCATCGTCAGACACGAGCATTGGTTCAAAGGTCATTGTCTCACCTTCAGCAAGTTCGATCTTTTCCACGGTAAGCACCGTGCCCTCCGAGACGAGATATTGCTTCCCGCCAGTAGTAATAACTGCGTACATATGCGTATGTGCTGGGCAGGCGACAAGGGAATCCTTGTACTTTTTGTGCCTTTTCCAAGCCAAAAATGTGCCAGTAAAGTATCAGGCATGAGCAAATTAGTCAAGGGTGATCACCACAATATTCCCAGGAACCGCAGCAATATCCGTGGTTGTTTCCGTGGGAAGGAGCAGAATTGCATCCACCGCAATTGGCGCACTTTGCACCACAGTATCCTCTCCGGTGTCACCATTCTTCTGTACTGCAAAATCCGATCGAACCACTTTTTTCTCCTTCAGCCACACCACATTCACCGGGAACTTCATCCCAGCAGAAGAAAACTCACGCACATCTTTATTGCGATAAAGCACAAGCACGCCATCCTCCTCCATATCATTCAACGCAACGCCCTTCATGCCACGAAGACGTTCGTACCACGTATCAGCGACCACAACGGTCTTCGTGCTCCCGTTCACCAGCACCGTTGCCGTATCATGATCGGTAAGCGGAGGAACAATGATCACGAGCACAAGAACACCCCCCAACCCAACCATGAGCTTTTTTTTCCATGAAATCATACGCGTTTGGCAAACAAAGTAATTCCAATAATCGATGCACCGAAAAGGATACCGAGTGCAAGTGCTTTTTGCCAACTCACAAAGATGAGTGTGGATACACCAAACAAAGTCGCAATCCCACAATACACGAAAACCACCATTCGTGGTGATACGCCGCGATCAAGCAACAGAAAGTGAAAATGCCCCCGATCTGCAGTGGTAAACGGATTATTCCCTGCGCGATATCGTCGCCATGCCACTAATGCCACATCAATCGCAGGAATGCCGAGCACGAGCAATGCTGTTGCGATTTTACTCCCAGAGATCACGGAAAGAACACCAATCGTGAAGCCGAGCACCGTGCTCCCGGTTTCACCAAGAAAAATCTGCGCGGGATGCCAGTTCCACACCAAGAATCCTGCAACAGCAGCAGCAAAGACGAGCGCAAGCAATGCAACGTCGGATTGAAAATATGTTGGAGTCAATGCGAGCGCCGCAATCAAGATCGCCGCGATCGTGGCGATACTTGCCGCAAGTCCATCAACACCATCGAGCAATTTTGTAGTCATCGTCATTGCAAGGATCCATACAAATGCCACTGCCGATGCTGCAAACGGCGCAAGCACAATCACTCCGCCAAATGGATTAGTGAGTTTCGAAACTTCAATTCCACTCAAAACCGCAATAAGCGACGCGCACGCAAAGGCGATCATGGCAAACTTTGCCGACAGCCGATATCGATCGTCGTACACGCCCCACGCCGTCAACACCACAATCCCAACGACCAAACCACCATAATGAACCGACGTAATATCGCCGCTTGTCAGGACGTTGCTCCCAAAAAGAACAACAACGATGGGCACCACAAACGCAATCGCAATCGCAATTCCTCCAAACAACGGCACGGGCGCTGCATGCTTCTTTCGTCCACCATCCGGCCCGTCAACAACGCCAAGACGCAACGCATAAGCACGAACCACCGGCGTGAGCCATGCGGCAAGGAGAAATGCGGACGCTATCGGAATCGGCCACCATGTTGGCATATGGCCAAACAGTACCCCTATTCCCACCACTTACACAACGGAAGCTCTGCGATACAGTAACGCTCTTTTTTCTCATGTGGGAACCGTTTGAGCAGGCGGACGCTGATCCAATGATCAATGGAGTGTCGACCTGCGCCGGAGGTAAAGAAGAGTAACGTCACACCAGAAAACAGCACAGTCATCGAAATCGACCCAAAAAAGTTCAGAAGCATCGGCCCCGCAACAATTCCCAACAGAATCATCGTCGCGCCGATTGCTCCGCACACGAATCGCATGCCAAACCCGATCATCAGGAGAATCGCAACAATCACCGTTGCCGCACGAACCACCCAGCCGTCGACCATCGCAAACAGCTGCGTAACCAACACAAATGCAAACGCAAAACGCGCAGGAATCATGCCCCACGTGGGGCGCGTGCCAAGCATGTACAACCAGAACACCGTTGCAGAAGATGTCATCATACCAGCTGCAATCCAGGAATCGCCTCGCTCATCGTGGGGTATGCATGAATCATCGATTGCACCGTAGAAAACGGAATTTTCGCATGCATCGCAAGTGCAAGCTCATGAATCACTTCCCCTGCGTGCAATCCGAGCATGTGCGCACCGAGAATACGATCCGACGATTTCTCGACAAATACTTTCATCATGCCGAGCCTCTCCCCCTCCACCACCGCACGACCGAGCGCACCAACAGGAAACGTGAACACCGAAAATGATTCGCCGTTCTTTTGAAGATTGTGTGCGGTTTCACCCACCGATGCGAGCTCGGGATGCACAAACGTCACGCG
>CAZVBP010000049.1:0-2179 GCA_964625515.1 uncultured Gammaproteobacteria bacterium | reverse complement strand
GCCCGCAATCGAGGGGATACGCGGCACCGACCCTGTGGCGATGACAAACGCGCGCGCGGAAAGAACATGCGTTCCCACCTGAATTGATTCTTCGTCAACAAAGCGTGCTTCTCCGCGGTAGAGCGTGACATCTTCCCGCTTCAAGACGGCTTCAAGTCGCTGACCACCCGTCATCGCGTGGACCACCGCATCTTTGCGCGCCATCATTGCCTTCACATCGATCGAAACACGCGTTGCATGAATACCGAAATGCGTGGCATGACGAGCATCGTCGAACAATCGCGCAGCGGCTAATAGTGATTTTGTGGGAACACACGCATAGTTGGGGCATTCACCACCAAGCTTTCCAAGCGCCACCATCGCCACACGCGCGCCCGCCTGACGCGCCGAAAGCGCTGCAGAAATACCCGCAGAGCCTCCACCAATGACGATCACGTCGTATCCCGCATTTTTTTGTTTTCGTTTTGTCATAGCGTTACACCACAAGTGGAAGATGGCGGAGTGTGCGCGTTTTGCCACGCAAGAGCTCCTCAATCCTATACGCACCATGCGTGGGCGCATGCACAAAACCGCTCCATGCCATCCGCGCCAACGCACCGCTCTGAATCCAATCAAACAACCACTCATTCATATACTGCGGCGCAAGCGCATCAGCACCGCCACCAACATACAGCAACCAATCGTGATTAAATACCTCTTGGCTTCCCACCGTCGGCGCCATAAGAATCGGAATACCAAGCCCAGTGTAGAACGACAATTCCGATGGCTTCGTCCAAAGAATATCCGTCACACGCATCGCTTTCGCGAATGCAGAAAAGTATGCAGAACGGTCTTCTTCAAACAACACCGAGAGACGTCCGGATTTTTCTGCGCTCACCAGCCCCGACAAGCGAATCTCACGAGTAAAGAATGCATAAACATCCGGCCGCGCACCGGCAACAACGATAACGCGAATTCGTCCCTTCCGAATATCGTTTGCAAGCGATCGAAGTGCCAAAGCAACAAGTTCCCGCTGCGTTCCTGCACCGCCCACGGTAAACGTGATGGTGGGTACCTGTGCTTTTTGCGCACAAAACGATCCGCCAAACGTTGCATCAAGCAACCGCTGGGCTTTCGAAAAGAACACACCTTGCGGGTCCAGATTACACATGCGACGGCGAAGATCAGCGCGCACATACGCCGGCGTTTCTGCGCCACCAATCGTTTCGTACGGCAACGGAAAACCGGTCAGCGTGATGTTCTTCTCCCGCACACCGTATTGCATTAAGCGCTCTGCGACGCGCCCGGTGGGAACAAGATAGCGAATTCTGCTTTTCTTTGGCACGAGCGGCGCCCACGCACGGCTCACGTCAGCGTCACAGACCGTGAGATAAATATCGTCGGGATACGCAAACTCTTCCGCAGCAAATGCCGGAGTGAAAAACGTACTCACGAGCGGCAACGGTCGCTCCCCAAGCCGCGCAATAAGATCGCGACACATTCCTCGATGTCGAATCAAGCCGTACGTTTGCCGCACCTGAAAATTCGGTTTCGAGAGATCGCGGCGCGGGTAAAACGGCGCAATACGCTGCATGTCGTCCATGAGCTGAAACGCCGCCGTTCCCACCACAGGCACGTGCTTCATGCGCGAAACGAGCTCGTAAAACCCCCGCCCTGCATTCCACAATTTTCGCTCTCGCGCGGGAATGCCGTCGTAATCATTTGCAATCAACACCTTTCCGGAGGGTGCCAAATGCCGCAAGGCAAACGCCGCCCGCTCATGGCCGTATCCCATGTTGACCGCAACCACGTGGGCCAACGCGCTCCTCCTCGGCTCCGATTTCATACACGTTATAAACAGTATAGCATGGCTAGTCCTTGCCAAATTTTGCATCATCGGGTAGCATCCCCCCATCAATTCATTGAAACGATGCGGCCTCAAATCGCACAAAATCGTCTTTCTCGTATGTCGAAAATTTGCATGATCACCGGCAAAACGCCGCTCACTGCACGAAACGTGAGTCACAGTAACGTCAAAACCAAGCGTCGTCAGATGCCAAACTTGCAAAAGAAGACAGTGCTCAACCCAGCAACCGGAAAGCCAATCCGCATCACCGTTTCTGGTCGCGGCCTCCGCACCTTGAACAAGTGGATCGCTGCAGGCAGCAAGCTCGATCTTCGTCAGTTCATTGGCTAATCC
>CAZVBP010000048.1:0-7610 GCA_964625515.1 uncultured Gammaproteobacteria bacterium | reverse complement strand
CGTCGATAAACCACGCGGGCACCGGCGCATGGTACAAACGCGTTTCACATCGATAGCACACCGGAACGCTATGCGTGCGCTCTTCATCGCGATAAATCAGTCCACGCGCCGCAAGATCCTCGTTCACGAGCGGATTCGTCTTGAGCATGAACATACCGGCCCACGGCGTCACTTCCGGTTTCATCTTTCCCTCAGAATCAACGTGCTCCACGAGCTGAACATTGTGCGCAAGCATCACACGATAGTCGTCCTCACCGTAAATTGCGAGCGTAACGATGCCGGTTCCTTCGTCGGCGGTCACATAACTGTCGGCGATCACCACCCCAAAGCGCTCACCTTCTTTTCGGTTTGGGAAGAAATCGTAATGCGGTGTGAACTCAAACTTTTCCAAGTCTTTGCCCGAATATTCTTCCACGATGGTATACGCAGGCGCTGCATTCAACATCTCCAATCGACTCTTTGCCAAAATGTACTGCTCGTCACCTTGCTGAACCTTCACGTATGCAAGATCGGGGTTCACCACAAGCGCAGGAGTGGCGATTTTGTTCCACGGCGTTGTGGACCATGCCAACAGATACGTCTTCTCCTCACCTTTCACTGGATATTTGTACACCGTGCTTGGGCCAACGGTGTCTTTGTACGAATTATCCATCGCAATTTCAAAGTTGGAGAGTGGCGTTGCGCAACGCGGGCAATACAAAATCACGCGCTTGCCTTCGCGCACCAAATTCTTTTCATACAACTGCTGGAATCCCCACCACACGCTCTCCATGAACGTGTTGTCCATGGTTTTGTATGAATGCTTAAAGTCCACCCATCGCGCCACGCGCTTGATGATCACTTCCCACTCTTTGTCGAAGCGCAAAATTGCCGCGCGACATGCAGCATTAAACTTGTCGATACCAAGCTCCTCAATCCCCTTCTTCCCTCCTTTCAAATCCAACTCTTTCTCGATCATGTTCTCAATCGGCACGCCGTGGCAGTCCCATCCCCACACACGCTCCACGCGATATCCCTTCATCGTCCAATAGCGTGGCACCACGTCTTTAATCACCGATGGCAAAATGCTCCCATAGTGCGGCAAGCCGGTGGCAAACGGAGGGCCGTCGTAAAAGGTGTAGCGCTTGCTTTCCGGCCGTTCCTCCACCGATCGCTCGAAAATTCGGTGCTTCTCCCAAGATTCTAAAAGCTGTTTTTCCTGTTCAGAATGACTTTGCATATCAGGCAAATGGAGCGCCGGAACACCGGGCTCAATAAAATGTGATGGAACGATCGTACGATATTTTGTAAGGAATCGCAAAAAGTTCCCCATTCAAGTCATACGATCAGCGCAAAAGCAGTATCGATAAAATTGTGCTGATATATGCGATTCTCCAGCACTTTTCTACTTTACAAAGCGCTACTCTCCTCGTACGCTTGCTTTGAGGTTCATCCCGGAATTCTCACACAGGAGCACGCATGCCCGAAAAAACAGCCTCACCCATCACCAATCGCGGCAAGCTCTATGTCGCGTGCAATCTCCTCTCCTTCTGGAGCCTCGTCCTCACCATCGCGCTTGCCGTGATCCATGGGGCAGCGAGCTCGTTGCCGGGCGGTATGGGATCCACTTGGGGGAGCGAATACTTGATCGCCCAAGAACGGATTTGGGGGATCGGACTCGGAATTGCCTTCGCGTTCTGGTTTCTGGGGAGACTCGCCCGCCCTCCAGACAACGCCTTCCCCACGTAGCGCATCGGCGACGCTCACAGAACGGTTTCGACCGTTCCGAAGAGCGTACCCGGTGCGCTCTTTGTTTTGTACGCATTCCGCTTCTCACGTTTACAAAAGACCTATTCACTGCTTCACTTTGCTCACGGCATCGCATGCCGCAACACCCACCGTTTCAAGGGAGTGGCTCATGAACATGCTCTGGCGCATGGCCCGCCTCGCGCTCCACGCACTGGCTCTGTTCCTCTACATCGTTACCGGCATGGTGGCTCTGTATTGGACCCCGGTCCTCTCTTTCCGCATTCTCGATGACAACTGGCGCCGCATCGTAGAGAACAGCGATCCAGCACAGATCGTCGCAATGCTCATCGCGCAGTCAACAGTGTTTGGACTGGGCTTGATGGGCCTCGTCATCGCAATGCTCGGCCTGCTCCTGCACGGACTAGCGCTCTCCCGAATTCGGAAGGAAGGCACCGCCGTCACCCGCACCACGTAGCGCATCGCGGCTACGCTCGAACGTTCAATCGTTCCGAAGAGCGTACCCCGATGCGCTCTTTGTATTGTGGGAAACCCAGCCCCGCCCCATCTTCGTCCTCCGCCCCTCGCCCTTCTCGACCCTCCAAAGCTCAACGAATTCATTTCCGCTATACTTAGGGTATGACAACTCCTTCCATCATTTACCTTGGCGCGGATCATCAGGGATTTGCGCTCAAAGAGAGTGTGAAGCGCCATGTGGTGAGCGCGGGGCTTGAGGTGGAAGATCTTGGCGCGCATCGCACAGAGCCGCATGACGATTATCCCGAATATGCTGCGCGTGTGGCACGGGCCGTGCAAGCGAATCCACGATCGGTAGGGATCTTGTTGTGTGGAAGTGCGGAGGGCATGTGCATCGCCGCAAATAAGTTTGATGGGATCCGTGCAGGAATTGGATACTCGATCGATGCCGCACAAAGCCTCCGTGCCGATGACCACGGGAATGTGCTGTGTATGCCAGGGAAAAATGGGGCAGTGAAAGAGCCACTCAAAATCGTCGACACCTTTCTTGCAACGGAGCCCTCAACCGCGCCTCGGCATATTCGTCGCGTGCAAGCAATTGATGCGATCGAGGACGAGAACGACAAAATATGATTTCGATTCTGCCCGCAATTCTTGCGGAGAATGCCACCGAGCTTCACGAGCGCCTCACGTTTCCTGGTTTTTGGGAACCGGGCATGACGGCGCATATTGATGTGCTCGACGGCTCGCTGTTTGGCGCAACGTGTTTTTGCGATCCTGCCGCCGTTGCGCCGCATCAACCTGATAGCCAAGCACTCCCCCACATCGAACTGCACTGCATGGTGCAAAACCCGTTGCCGATCATCACCGCGTGGCACACGCTCGTGCCAAGCACCGTGCGCGCCATTGTCCACACCGAAATTCCACACGATCTCGATACCGTCCTTGCAAGCATTCGCGATCTTGGGCTCGAAACCGGCGTTGCACTGTCGCCAAACGTTCCCGTTGACCAGCTCAAGCATCTCGCGCAGCTTCCCTCGCGTGCGCTTATGATGGGCGTGCAGCCCGGCGCATCAGGACAATCATTTCTTGGTGAACCAATTCTTTCGAAGATTCGTCGATGCAGGGCGCTTTTCCCAAACATCACCATCGCTGTCGACGGTGGTGTTACCGCAGATCTTGTTCCTGCGCTGCAGCACGCCGGCGCAGATGCACTCGTGATGAATAGCGCAATTTGGGGCAAAATCACCCCACATCAGGCATATCGCGCACTCGCCCACAGCGCGCTGCTTCCCGAGGAAAATACAATTTGATATACTCTTTTTCAGTTATTAGGACTTTCTCATTTTAGGCTATTTTCGATGAACGAGGAGCAAAGTTCGAGAGACGTACTTCATGGTACGTTGAACGAATTTGCGACGATGTGAGTCGAAAAGAGACAAAATGAGGATGTCCTATCGTAATATATCTATGATGAAACGAAATCTCTCTTTGTTTGGTTCTGCAGCCATCGTGCTCGCCATCGCGTTCGCGGTGGGATCTGCATATACGTCGCGCGTTCAGGCGTCGACGTCGGTCTCGTCGGGTGATCTCATTCGTGGCACCAGCTTCTCCGCGGTGTACTACATGGGCGCCGACGGTTTCCGCTACGTGTTCCCAAACGATAAAACGTTCTTCACCTGGTATTCCGATTTCGACGATGTGAAGTTCCTTTCCGATGCCGATCTTGCAAAGATCCAGATGGGTGGCAACGTCACATACAAACCAGGCGTCAAGATGATCAAAATCAACTCCGATCCCAAAACGTACGCCGTGAGCGGCGGAGGTGAGTTACGCCACGTGGGGAGCGAAGCAGTGGCAGTTGCACTTTATGGAAGTGCGTGGAATACCAAAATTGATGACGTCCCAGATGGATTCTTCACGAACTACACCATTGGAGATGCTATCGCATCATCGAGCGACTATTCCGCAACCAATGCAACTGCAGCGGCATCGAGCATTAATAACGACAAACAGCTCACTGCCCCGGAAGTCATCAGCATTACCGGAAACGGATACAGCCCAATTGATGTCACCATACAAGCAGGCGACACCGTGCGCTTCACAAACAACGACACGGAGAAGCACACCGCAACTGCGGACGATCTCACGTGGGGCACTGGAACCATTTCCGCAGGAGGCACATTTGTGCATCGCTTCCTTGAAGCAGGAACGTACACCTTCTTCGATAGCTACGACAGCAGCAATACCGGTGCGATCTACGTCGAATAATTCCAGAACAATAAAAAGACGCGGCTCATACGAGCTGCGTCTTTTTATTTCGGCTATACTACAGACATGCCTTCACGACGACACAGCACCGAAGGGATTACCGACGAGCAAGTTCGTCGGATCGAGAAAACAGCGAACGCCATACGCGGTGATATTTTAACCATGCTCACCGAGGCGAAGAGTGGCCACAGCGCTGGGCCACTTGGCATGGCGGATATTTTTGCCGCACTCTATTTTCACATTCTCCAGATCAATCCCAAAAAGCCACAGTGGGCCGACCGGGATCGACTCTTTTTAAGTAATGGCCATATCGTTCCTGTACAATACGCCGCCATGGCGCGCGCAGGCTTCTTTCCAAAAACCGAACTCAACACGTTACGAAAATTTGGTTCACGACTCCAGGGTCATCCGGAACTTGGCCGCCTCCCTGGCATCGAGAACACGTCCGGCCCACTTGGCGACGGCTCTGCACAAGCGGTTGGTGCGGCATACACCGCAAAGCGCCGCGGCGATGCATGGCATACGTACTGTGTGATGAGCGACGGCGAGCTGCAATGCGGCATCACCTGGGAATCCGCGATGTTCGCCGCAAAGTATCGCTTAAACAATCTCACGTGGATTATTGATCGCAACAATATTCAGATCGACGGGTACACGGAAGACGTGATGCCGCTCGAACCACTGCGCGAAAAATTTTCGGCATTCGGATGGAATGTTTTAGAAATCGATGGCCACAATATTCGCGACATCGTGAGCGCATGCGACCGCGGCGAGAGCACATTCGAATCCCCTACCGTCATCATTGCACACACCATTCCAGGAAAGGGTGTATCATTTATGGAATTCGAGCCTTCATGGCATGGCAAGCCGCCAAAAAATTCACAACAACTCACCAAAGCGTTGAACGACCTTCGCTCGCTCAACGGAACTCTTCATCACGATAGCCTATGAAAAACCATTCACTCCTTGCGCATATCGCGCGCATCGCCATCGTCACTGCAATCGCGGTCGTGGCACTCATCCTTCTTGCCACATACGCCAGCGTCATGAATACCCAACGTGGCGCGGGCATGATGGCATCGGTCACGAGCAGCGCACCAGCGCCCATGTTCCCATCGAGCACCGACGGATATGCGGCACGTGACATGATGCTCGAAGCAGACTCCTCCACAACCACTGGAGTAGCGATCTCCGATGAAAATGCAGCGGCCCCGATTGATCAAAAAGTGATCAAGACCGCATCGCTCGATATTGAAGCGCGATCTGCCGCAGATACCGCAGAACGCATCGCAACTATTGCCGTCACCGCGGAAGGATTTGTGCAATCCTCGATGGTTCGTGAAGACGAAGACGGGAAACACTATGCCGACGTGGTGATCCGCGTTCCTGCAGAACGATTTGATGCTGCCATTGCGGAAATTGAAGATCTTGCCGATCGCGTCAACATCAAATCCGTGGACGGGCAGGACGTCACCGAGCAATTTACCGACGTTGCCGCACGATTAACGGCCGCAGAAGCACAAGAAACGCAATACCTTGCTATCCTTGCGCAGGCAGAAACCGTTGGTGAAGTACTCGCCGTGCAAGAGCACCTTGCAAGCGTCCGCGCAGAGATTGAATCACTCCAAGGGCAAATCAATTTCCTTGAGAATCGCGCATCACTTTCCACGATCATCGTTGCTGTTGGCGAATCGCCCAGCACCACTCTTCCCAATAACGACAAGTTCGATCTTGGTCGAGATGCACGAGGCGCGCTCGCACTCGTTATCGCCCTTGGTCAGCAACTCCTTTCCTTCCTCGTGTGGGTACTCATCATTGGCGCAGCAATCGGCATCCCTGTGGGCATTGCGGCGGTCATCGTTCGCGCGATCACGCATCGCGATACCGCGCCGAAGCGTCGGAAATAAATCACAGATCAAAATCGACCGCGGCAATATGCTGCGGTCGATTTTTTTTGATCAGTTTTGATGTGAAGATGATACAATGCGAGCATATGACACTGCTCGCATCGGCGAAACTCGTGCCGAATCCATTTCTCGCATCTGTGCCGCGCAAAGCAACACGCGATGGATTTGGGCTTGGCGTTGTTGCAGCCGGAAAAGCGGATGATCGTGTGGTCGTCCTCAGCGCCGATCTTACAGAATCTACGCGTGTACAAGCCTTTCACGATGCGTTACCCGATCGATTCATCCAGATGGGCGTTGCGGAACAATCACTTGCAGCAATAGCCTCTGGCATGGCGCTTGCGGGCAGCATTCCGTTCATCGCAAGCTACGCAGTATTTTCCCCTGGGCGTAATTGGGAACAGATTCGTACCACTGCGTGTTTACAGAACATTCCGCTCAAGATTGTTGGGAATCACGCGGGCATCTCTGTTGGCCCCGATGGCGCAACGCATCAAATGACGGAAGACATCGCGCTCATGCGCGTGCTCCCAAATATGACTGTGCTCTCGCCGTGTGATGCGATCGAAGCCGAGAAGGCGACCCTTGCGGCAGCCGCGATCGACGGCCCCGTCTACATTCGGCTCTCCCGCGAGCCCTCCCCCGAATTCACCACGAAGCGCACGCCGTTCGTGGTTGGAAAAGCGTCCGTACTCACCAAGGGAACCGATATCGCGCTCGTCGCCACCGGCCCGCTTGTGTTTGAAGCGCTCAAAGCCGCACGCGATCTGGAAAAGCGCGGCATCCACGCCCGTGTGATCAACGTGTCGACGATCAAACCGCTCGATACCGAAACCATCATTGCAGCAGCAAAAGAATGCGGTGCAATCATCACCATCGAAGAAGCGCAAATCGCAGGTGGCCTTGGTGGCGCAATCTGCGAAGCGGTCAGCGCAGCGCATCCGGTTCCTGTTCTTCGCATGGGCATGCAAGACGAATTCGGCCAATCAGGAACCGCCGCAGAGCTGTACGAGCACTATCACCTCACCGCACCGTGGATTGTGAAGGAGGCGGTAAGGATGGTGAAGCGGTGAAGGCCGCGAAATCGGCAAAGACGGTGAAAACGAAATGGCGGCCTCGTGGGGCCGCCGTGAGTGTCGATGCGTAGAGTCGTGTCGGTGCGTGCTGGTCGATCGCCTGGTCAGGCGGCGACTCTGCCCCTCAATCCCCGAAGGATCTTGAGGGCATCTCCTC
>CAZVBP010000047.1:0-7715 GCA_964625515.1 uncultured Gammaproteobacteria bacterium | reverse complement strand
TGCCGTTCGCGCTTATGGGGTAGAAGAAAAAGGTGGGGGAGAGATGCGTGGGAGAAAATGATACGATTGTGTTCTATGAGCGCCCAAGAGCAATTTCGTCCTAATGCTGCACTGCTTCTGACCGATGGACATGGTCGTGTGTTGTGTTGCGCACGGGCCGATGATGTGTACGGCGAGTCGCTGCAAACGGTGCAGGGAGGAATCGATGATGGGGAATCGCTCGTCGACGCGGCGTTGCGCGAGGCATCGGAGGAGTTGGGAATTGACCCGGCGTTGATTACCGTACTTGGTGTGATGGATCAGAAATTTCAGTATCGATGGAACGATCAGGCGGTGTATTCGATGAAATTTCCGGGATCACCATACGTCGGACAAGAACAACAGTATGTTTTTGGACAAATTGAGCCAGGAACACCAATGAAGCTCGACGCACATCACCAGGAATTCACCCGTGTCTTTTGGGGTACACCACAAACGCTCATCGACGGCAGTTGGGAGCAAAAGCGGCCAGGACTTATTGCTGCACTGGAGCATTTTGGTTTATTGGACGTACGATTTTAAGTGTTGCAGGAAGTCCGTGCTCCGCAAGAATGCCTGACGCGTCTTCCGCATTCATGAGCGTCACATGGGATTTGATGACGGATATTGGGATGAACGTCATTGTGATGGTGGTTTCGTCAACGGAAAAATTGAGCGCGAGACCTTGTTGCGTGGGCACGCTCCAATCTTGGTCAAAAAGAAAATTGCCGAGTGAATAGATAATCGGCACGCCGCGATAGTTTTCGTATGTTTGAATTACGTGCGGGTGCGCACCAATGATTGCATCTGCGCCGGCGTCGACGAATTGATGCGCCGCTTCCGCTTGTGCAGCACTCGGCGTGAACTGGTATTCGTTTCCCCAGTGCGGATACACGATCACAAAGTTGCCCGCCGCTGCTTCGGAAGCAATGATCGGCAGAATTGATTCAGGATCTTCGCCGAATGCGTGAAAGCCGATGAATGCAAAAGAAATTCCGTTGTGTTCTGCGTGGGCAACGAAGCGCTCGCTCTCATACGGATCGCCGAACACCGTAAATCCTTGCGCTGCCAACGTTTCCCGCGTGGACTGCACCACGGCCGATCCGTAATTATCGCTGTGATTGTTTGAAAGCGAGAGCACGTCAAATCCGGCATTGCGTACCATTTGCGCAATGGCAGGAGTGGTGTCGAACGTGAATCCGTCGAGCTCTTGATTCGGCTCATTGCGAATCGTCCCTTCAAAATTGCCGATTGCAAGGTCGGCGCCCGCGATGAGTGACGCGACATCGGCGAGCGGATAATCAATTCCTTCCTTTCCAATACGCCACTCCACGCCACGTGCAAGCATGATGTCGCCCACAAAGAGAAGATTCACGGGCTCGGTGGGAGGAGGGAGTGGGGAGGTTGAGGAGCTGGGGGTGGGAAGGGCGGAGGGCGAAGAGACCGCGAGTGGAAAAAACGATGGGAATATAATTGCGCCGCCAACAGCGATGATGGCGAAGAGGCATGTGAGGACAAGATTCATCACGGCGATGGGGCGGAGGGGGAACATGGGGGAATGATACAGGAATTATATTTGCGATGGCGTTCCTTGCGCGAACAATGCATCGAATGTTGCCTTGAAAGAGCTCGCAATCCCATCGTGCTGAATGGTGATGACGAGATTTGTTTCCGGGAACAGATGCGCGACGGTGTTTCCGTACATTATCGATAAACCCTGAAACGCGAGCGCCTTCTCTGGATGAGTACGAACGTGAAGAATACGCTTTTTTAAGAGCTCGAAATTCTCTTTTGGAATAAGTTCGCTTGGAATATGCAGCGCTTCCTCGGTAAGAATCAGTTTTGTGACGATGCCGCGCTCGATGATTCGAGTGAAGAAAAGGTTCGTTTCATCGTGCGTTAATAATTTGAGTTCGTTATGTAGCGCTTGTGCTCCCTCGATAGCGTAGAACGTCGATCCTACGGGAAGCGATGAAATCTCGTCATACACCTTGAAGTATCCGGCTCGAGATTCGGTGACATTCACGCGTGGCGCATCGCCTTCGATTTTTTGTAGCGCCTCAAGCTGCGGAACTATGCTTTTAAAATCCGTTGTTGCACGATCAAAACGTGCTGCGAGTTCCGACGGCGCGATCGCGTTAAACACAAACGTCCTGCCGCGTTTGGTAAGACAAACAAGATCTCGATCAACCAGCTTTTTAAGATGAAAATGCGTCGCGGTGCGCTGTTTCTTTGCTTTCTCAGAAATCTCCGTTGCCGTCGCAGCGCCAAGTTTCAAAAGCGCCAGATAAATATCCGCCTCTTCGTCCGTGACCGAAAAGCGGGTGAGGAGCTCCTTGGGATTGGCCATATAACCCAAGCATAGCAACATCTTTTTTGCTTGTCAAATATTATGGTCAACACATAAGATACGAACAACTTTGATGCCGTTAAACATACTAGAATCATATATCTTGTATGGTTGACAATAAGCGAATATCATGGTACGGTGTGCTGTCGCTCAAGGAGAAAGCCTTGAGAGACACCTTCACAATCGTTCGGGCGCGAAAGCGCCGAGGAGTACGCCATGAAGATCGCCTTTGTTTGCCCCCAGCGTCACGTGGATGCCATTCACGAGCCGCCCCGTGGCGGTATTCAGATCGGTCCTGTGCTCATGGCGTCGCTCCTTGCGGAGCGCGGACATGACGTGCACTACATGGACGAGTCCGTCCGTGATGGCGGCTGGCACCGTCGTTCACTCAGCATCCGTCGGTTGCGCGCGGGAAACCGCACCATCAACGAGGAGAGCTGCGAGCGCACCTGGGATGACCTCCATGCGGAAAAGATGACAGACTTCCGCTCTATGTCTCCACAAGCGTTTCTGGAGAAGTGGTCCGCCTTCAAGGAAGACGGCGGTGTGGAGCGCGTGATCGCTCGCATCGGAGTTCCGGAGGAAGAGACGATCGAACGCCTGCGCACCCTCGGCATCGAAGCCGTTGGCATCCCGCTCGCGCCTTCGGCGAACTACCTCACCGCCACCTCGCTTGGCCAGAGGATCAAGCGAGAACTTCCACATGTCCGTGTGGTCATGGGCGGCCAGCACATCACGGCCGATCCTGAAGGGTTCGTCCGTGACAATCCGTGGGCGGACCACGTCGCCAGTGGCGATGCCATTACCACGATTGAGGCGCTGGTCTCTGGACGTGTTCCGGACAAGATCGTGTCAGGAGGCTTCCAGACGATGGACAAGTACCCGCTCATGAACTGCCGGTTGTTTGCGGATGCGGGCTACACAACCCCGCCGACGCACAATTTCCCGTCCGGTCTTCGTTCCATCGACTGGATGGCGAGCCGTGGATGCTTCCGCGACTGCGCATTCTGCTTCGCCGGCCGTAAAGAACAGGCAGTCACGCAGTCTTCATGGGATCGGATCCGGGCGCAGCTCGATCACTTCGTTGCCAACGGCGTGCAAGAACTCGTCTTGCAGGACGACGCGGTGCTCTACAGAGCCAAGGAGTTCTTTCTCCCGCTCTTGGGAGAGATGAAGTGCCGCGGGCTCTCATGGTCCGACAACGGAGGTGTGGAATTCGAGAGCTTCACGCAGGATGTTGCGGATGCCATCGTTGCGTACAACAGCGACCCAAGGCCGGGAAGGTGTGTGTCGCTGTACGTGCCGTTCAACCCTCGATTGTGGAATGCGAAGGAGTCGTCTGCAAGATCGATGACCATGAAGTACGAGCAGCGCCTGGAAAGTCTTGCGCGCGTACGGGCGGCGGGCGTGTACGTGTTCACGAGCCTCATCGTGGGGACGCCCGATCAAACCCAGGTGATGTTCGCCGAGGATATCGCCACTTCACGGACGCTGATCGAACGCGGATATCTCGATTCCGCTCTGCCGCTTTCGGCAACCATGTTGCCCGGAACGGAATGGCATCGACGCAACGGGCACAACATCGTTCACCCTGGCGACTGGGCAGGGTACAACCTGTTCAGCACCCATCATCGGACCGAACACATGAACCCTCGCGAGATCGAGGAGTGCATGATCCGGTGTGTACGGGAGCTGGCGGATGTTCAGCACATCATGCCCTGGCAATGCGCCTTCGCGTAAAACGGCTGGTCGTCACACGGCCGAAAGCGTGTGAGCCCTGGGGAGGCAGAGCCCCAACGTGCGCGAGGATTGAGACGGCACTCGTCTCTCCCTCGCGCACAGAAACTCACCGCCCGTACGGAGCATTGCTTCGGCGGGCGGTTTCTTTTTGTTGAGGGGGTTGCGAACCAGGGATGAGGAGAGAGTTACTCCGGCAGATGATCAAATGCGAAGAGAAAGAACTTTAGGAATGCGGAGGCGATGGTGGGAGATTCAAGAATGACGGAATACGCCATTCCTTCTCGTGACGAGAAGAAGACAATCTTGTCTCCGTAAATATCCATTGCACATTGATAAAGATACGGCTCGGGCATGAATCGCACGTGGCGATTGTGGCCCTCGTAGAAAATCTTTCTGTCGCGTGCCGACTCCGGCAAGATCATTTTTGTAGTTACACCGAGCTTTTCCCGTCGCTTCACCCATTCGTGATAATACTTTGGCAAAATATCCATGACGTCGGGAAATGCTGCGGCATAAAGCACTTTCTGTTCTGTTCGCTCGAGCGTTTCCAAAATATCTTCAAATGCGAGTTTCAAACCTTGTGGCCCAGTGAGCATTTTAATCGACGGCTGAATGTCTGTGCCCTCGGATAATGCGTGAAGCGCGGGGAGGAGTTCCTGAATAATTTCCTCTTTGTGCTTTAAAATGGTCAAAATCTGCTTGGGGTTTTCCGGGGTAAAGTATTGCACGTTATTTTTGCGAAATGACGTGACAAGCCCTTGGGATTTGAGGGACTCAAGGGTGGCGTACGTTGTTGTGCGAGGCATTTCGGCTCGTTTTGCAATTTGAAAGACCGTACCCTCGATGATTTTGAGGAGGCAAATGTAGACTTTCGCTTCATTTTGCGTGAAGCCGATTCGGCCGAGGGATGCGATTGTATCCATACTGTCTGTTTAATGGACAACAACACAATACCATAAAAGTATTATAAAACAAAGCGGGATCGAGAATCAATAACATTGTACGTCTAATATTGGGACAGCAGAGGATTTTGAGAATATGCTGTTCTTAGCCTAGGAGAACCCTGGGCGATACACCAATCACCACGGAGCTGTCATGGACAAGCGACACGCACCTTTCATCGGGGTCGAGATGAAGGTTGAGCTGACGAACTTCTGTCGTGATGGGCGTTGCGCATTCTGCTCACCGATGTTTCGTCCAACGGTTATGGAAGCTGGTCCGGAAGTGTTTCTCGGTTGCTTCGAAGAGCACCTTGAAACGTATCTCGACGGAGGCGGCACGAAGGTGATCCTTACGGGCGGTGGGGAGCCCACTGATGCGCCGGCGAAGCTCTTTGGCGCGTTGCGGATCATTGAGCAGATGACGCGGCGTCGCGGCGTTGAGCTTGAACTGCTCACGGTATACACCAACGCCGTGAATCTGCTCCGGCCCATGGGGAGCGGTTCGGCGGAAACATATCTCGACCGGCTCGCAGAGCTTGGGCTGCGCGACATCAACCTCTCCGTGCACGGCCTCACGTACGAGCAGAAGAAGGGAATTAGTGGTGTGGCGATGGCGGATGTGGATTTCGACACGCTCGTCCCGCGCATCATCAGCAAGGGCATTCGAGTGATGACGCGGACGACGTTGGCGAAAGACTACATTGAGTCGGCAGAGCAGATTGGTGCCTTTGTGCGGTGGGCGACGAGTCTTGGCGTGAACATCGCTTACTTCTCGGATTTGTTCCGTGTTCCAGTCCGGAACAAACAGACAACGCCGGGAAGTTCCACGGTGCTTCGCTGGACCGATGATCACCGCATCCACTTCGAAAACCTTCTTGCGGCACTGCGGACTGACGGCGCATTCGCACTTGTCTCTGAATGGACGCGTCATGACAATCAGGGAAAGACGCTGGAGTTCAAGTATTGCGAAAGTGGCACAAGGGTCATGTTCGGCGATCTGGTCATTGGGGATGAGTCGACGGAGCGGCCAACGTATGCGTACGTGAAGCCCGATGGCTCTCTGGATACACAAAACAATGCCAGAAATACCAAAACAAGACTGTACGTCCCACCCGAAGAGGTTAAAGCGTACTTGCAGGTTTTCCGCCCTGGGCGTGAGGATTTGTAAGCAACACGCTCGGCGATCCGGTACGCGGATCGCCATCGTTCAGAGATGCTATCGCGTGATGGCTGTTCTGAGTGAACTTTATCCATCAACCGCTTTGGCAACACGCGTCACGTGCCAAAGTGTTTCAAAAAGATGAGATTGCATTTGGTAGTATTCCTCAGAGCGAATAATCATCCCAAACTTTTCCTGCTCGGTGCCAATGAGTGCTACTTTTCCGTCGTACAAATACATTGTCATCGCAAGGGGCATATCTTTTGGCGCAAAATGCAATATGCGTCGCTGTGCGTGGGACGTTGGCCAAGCCGCCTCAACCTCTGTAGCTTCCGAACGGATTACCTTGAGGGTTATTCCCAACTGAATACGTCGCTGAATGTACTCATCCATGTACGCTTTGCCGGGAACTTTATAAAGATCATGCATCGATAAGATGCCGCGCAGTTCTTTGGTGGAGGTTGTGAGCGTGTCTTCGTAAACCGTTTTAATCCCTTCGATACCTTCGTAAAATTGGACGCGGGGACGATGCCAAGATTTTCCATAGAGCGCCTGTAGTTCAGGAAGGATCGTTTTTGTTTGCCGCGTCTGTTCTTCGAGTAATGCGACAAGCTTCTGCGGAGGCTCTGCGGTGAAGAGTCGTGTGCGTTTCTCCGTAATAAAATTCACGAGACCTCGATCGACGAAGCCCTCAAGAATTTCTGTTGCAGTTGGTCGCTTCAAGCCAGCTTTCCTCGCAATTTCTTGTGCGGACGCCGTTCCTAGCTGTAATGACGCAAGATAGACCTGTGCTTTCTTCCCATCGAGTCCAAGCTGTGCCAAGTTTTGCGAGAGATCCATATTCGTCGGATATTTCCGACGACGATATCGTATCGTTTCTTTACCATTTTTGTAAAGGGAGAGATTGATGCTTTACTATTCGACAATCTCTGTTGACCGATCGAAATACTGGCGTATTTTATGGGGTCGGTACTCTTTACCGACAAGGAGCCAGCATGACCAAGCGTCGCAAACTCGCATTTACGCTCGATGGAGCACCATACTCCCTGCAGGCCGGGGATCGGATCACTTGGACGGAAGAAGGTCGGACGATCTGGCTTGATGTCGGACCATCGTACTATGGTTACGGATATCAAAACGTTTATCTGCGAGGATCGTTTGTGTTCGAACACAATGGAGCTGTTCTCGTGCCCAATCAAGACCTCACAAGGAAGCGACAGACCGCTATCTTCCGAGTAAGGATCTTTGCCGAGATCCTGGTAGCCACAAAGCTCAGAACGGACATATGTTCAATCTCAGCGTACACGCCGGGCAATTCGTTTCGTCACGAGTGGAAATACGTCCTGGTTCCTTCGTAAGCCCGTGCCGAGAACGACAAGCCTCAATCGGGTGCTTGTTGGGCTCGGTGCGGGTTTGTTCTATTCGCCAAATACCCTTCGCCGGACGACCGCTCTCCACAGCAGAAAAACTCCAGACAAGAGTCTGGAGTTTTTCTGGAGCGGTAGAC
>CAZVBP010000046.1:0-7885 GCA_964625515.1 uncultured Gammaproteobacteria bacterium | reverse complement strand
CGGCGGCGGGAACGCTCGGAAATGATGAGGAGATACCCTGCACCGCCGAATACACCAAGAACGAGGCCGGAGAATCCGTTCACGAAAAGATTTGGTCGCACGGGATAGCGCGAGTTGAGCGGCTCGTCCACCACTTGCACGGTAATGTTTCCGCCAGAGGTATACGTCCATCCTTGCGTGGTGAGCACATACGCAACGGCCTGCGCGAGCTCTTCCGCTTGGGTGACATCACGATGATACGCCGTGAGTGACAACATACCGCTACTGCGCGAAACCGACGGCGCGATTGCTTTCTCCCATTGTTTGCGACGAGTAATTTCGTCGTCGGAAAAATACGTGGCGTCGACGTTGTATCCCGATGCCATCACCTTATCGAAGAATGTTGACGTGTACACCACGCTCGCCAAATCATCTGCAATGCGCTCGGCGGATCGGCTCGCAGTGTATGCATCCACCACGCCAAGTTCTTGCGTAATTAAAATGCGTGTGGTGGAACTGTATTCCAGCGGACGGATGAATGAAAGCAGTACCGCAAGCGCCATGCCAACAACTCCGCACAAGAGAATCGTTAACCAACCGTCAAGAATTGGCGAAAGTTGTGCGTAGCGGTAAGACATAGAGGGGTAAGAGAAATAGTGAGGAGGAGGAAGTGGTGGGTGAAGGCGGTGAATCGGGATTACCCTCGGTGAAAGCGGTGAGGACGGTCATTGGCTGTAGCGACTTCACAAATCACCGTCTTCACCGAAGGTAATCCTGATTGACCGTTTGATCTGCTCCAATCCGTCACCAAACATCATCAATAACACCTGAGCACATTCACCCTCACAATCAGTATACCAACTCCTGATACTCCCCCAACGTCACGGACACCGTGATCGTCTCCCCTGCACGGAACACGGTAAACCGCGCAACATCGCCAGGATCATATGCGGCAAGGACTTCTGCAAATGTTGTGGATTCGGTGATGGATTCGCCGTCGATCGCAAGAATGATGTCTCGCTCCAGAATACCCGCGCCGTCCGCCGCTCCCCCACGAACCGTTGCGCGGGCACTCGCACTTGGTGCAAGCACCAATGCGCCCGCACGCAATCCTTGTCGAAGCTCCACAGGAACATCAAACGATCGCGCAAGGTCCACAACGTACATTCCCACGCCAGGATACGTTGCACTCCCTGTGCGTAGCACTTCCCGAACTGCATCGAGCACATGATGAAGCGGCAAGCCAAACGCACTCTTTGCGCGCGATAACCCCACAAACTCACCAGCGCCATTCATGAGTGGCATGCTCAAATCTATCGCAGCATCCTGCAGCAACCATTGGGTTCCAAACACCTCTGCACGCTCCGGAAGAACGGCGATCGCATCATCGCTCTGCAGGACCGACGTTGCACGCACCCCGCCACGTCCATCCACCGCAAACACCATTTCACCAGACCGCACATCATTCCCCGACGCAAATCCGAGCGCAGAAACGCCCGTTGCATTCGTATGGAGCAGAACAGCGGTGGTGGAAATATCGCGCACCACGGTAAGAACAGAATACATTTTTCCTTCAATCCACACCTGAACCGCATCTGCGTCACTCGGCAAAACGGATGCATCAACCACCACCCATCCGTCGTTACTCACCACGGCGCCATAGCCGAGAATATCCTCATCCGTCAGCCACTCAGCAGGCGACGTGCTTTCTACAGAAACAGGAGTGATTGTCGCCACGGTGCCACGCGCACTCTCACGCACACGCGATAACGCCTCCTCGTACGTGCCAGGAATTGGGCTCGGCTTTGACGTTCCCACCTCTGGCAAATAACGATCGTCCAACAACATCCGCGTGTAATCGTCGAGCGACTGCGATGTCCACACCGACGCAATCACGCCAGCTCCCCCGCCCGCCACAAGCGCAAGAGGAATCGTCCGCGCGAGCCGTCCCCACGCAACTGGTTTCGATGAGTTCTTTTTCATAATAGAGAGATATCAATCGTGATGTTTGCTGCAAAGATCGCTCATTTGGGAACAGTCCCTACAGCCATTGCGCGGAGCCGAACACAACCGCAAGCAGCACACCCGCAAACAGCAAATACCGAATCGTCGATGCTTTTGTGAGTCGATCAAGCACGTATGCACGAGAAAGCACGAGATACGTATACATGAAGAGTGCAAATATCGCGGCGTTCGTTACAAAGCTTGTGGGAAACTGCGCAACGATCACATACAGCTCTGTGAGCAATACCGCGCCCACCACCGCATACGGCCTTCCTGTTTCAAACCCAATTTTACTCACCCAAAACACCGCAGCGGTTGCAAGCAAAACCGTAAGAAAGACGACTGCTGCGGGAATCCAAACGGGAAGCGACAAGAAGAGCCCTGCCCCATACGCACCGCTCGTAAAGAAAAATGCACTCACCACATAAAGCACCAGTGAAAGATTCTCCAATGCGTATGCTTGATACGCGTGCGGCAAATGATAAAAGGTAAACAAGTTTTCCGCATACAGCGCCACACCAAGGGTGACGGTACTCGCAACCACCCATTTGCTCACGGGATCTTCTAAAAAGAAAAAGAAAATGAGTGACGAAAGCCAGAGAAGGAGTGGCGTTCCTAAAAACACCCAAAACGCCGGACGACGGAACTCCCAAAGGAGTAACCGTCCAAACAACAACATCATGAGCAGCGCCGCGACTGGCAGTGCCTTCATGCCGAAAAGCGGGGACACAATCAGCGCGCAAAAACTTGCGAGACTAATCGCGGCGATACCAAACGGAGTAATGCGATGGAGAAGAATCACAGCGTGAGCCAAGAATGTTGTGCACGAAGTGCATCCAAACGTGCAGCACCGTCTGCATCGTCACCAGAAACGATCTTTCCCAACGCAATGATGCAATCAATATGAAATTGCTGCATCGTGCCAGGAACATGGAGAACAATAAGCGCGTCATATGCAGCCTGTGCATCATCTGTTGCTGCGTATGTCGCAAAGATCGCATTCACCGCAGACTGATACCCCTCAGAAGTAACCGCAGGCGTTGTGACGGTTTTGGAAACACGCGGTTCAGAAAATACCTGCGGGACGCCAGCAAAGCGCGCATAGAAGATCGCTGCAAGGAGAACGGAAAGCCCTCCCAAAATCATCGGGAACCAGTTTCGTTGTGATTCATGATGCATCATACGGATTCACGTTCGCGAAAGACTTCGCTCAAAAATACCGCAATCGTCATCGAAAGCGGAATGGAAATAATTGCCCCCACCGTGCCACCAACACGCCATCCAATCAATACCGCAAGGACACTCACCACCGGATTCACACCTGCAACGCGTTGCATAATTTTCGGCACCAAGATATTCCCTTCGACTTGTTGAACCACGAGGTATGCAAGCGCAGTAAGCAGTGCATGCAGAGGCGACACTGCAAATGCCAAGAAGATCGCTGGCACCGCAGAAAGAATTGGTCCAATGAACGGAATGAATTCCATGAGCCCCGCAAACAACGCAAGGACAAGTGCGTACGGGATACCAAGGATGGAAAGAATAATGTATGTGAGCACAAAGATACTCACCATCAACAGCAATTGACCACGAAGCCACACACCCATTCGCTCTCGCGCCTTTAACGCCATCCTATTCACAAACGGTTGATACTCAGGCGGCGCAATCAAGCCAATGCCACGCACCATCGAATCCTTCTCCACCACAAAGTAGAACGCAAGAATCAACACGATGATCGCGCGAAACACCACATCCACTGCTGATGTGCCGAATTCGGCGATCTTTGGGAACGCACCCGCAAATCCCGAATCGCGAATCGCAAGAAGAACATCGCGCACATTCGTGCTCCACGTATCCTGCAGGATGGTCTGTACCTGCACGACTCCGTTCGCATCAGCAAAGAATGGAACGAGCGCCGTGGTTAATTCGCTGATCTCAGCAAACATCGGTGGCACAATGAGCACCGCAGCCACCGTCAACAATGCAATGCTCACAAAATACACCGCAAGCACGGCAAGCGACCGAGGAATTTTCCACTTCGCAACACCATCGGCGAACGGATCAATCAGCGCGGCGAGCAAAATAGCGATCAACGTCATCGCGACAATATCGCGAATAAGATACAAAAACACCACCGCAGCCGCAATAATGAGAATGCGAAACATCGTTCCGCTTGAAATGGCGATCGTTGGCGCAAGGGAAACGCGATCATCTTTACGTGAAGCCATAGCACCGCTAGTGTATCATGATCACGTCATGCATTATGAGTCTCGCAAAAAATGCCAAAGCCTTTCACGACTATGAAATCCTCGAGAAATTCGAGGCGGGCTTGGTGTTGACGGGGCAAGAAACAAAGGCGGCAAAAGCAGGGAGCGTGAATCTCAAAGGAGCGTTTGTGACGGTGCGTGGCGACGAGGCGTACGTGACGAACATGCATATCGGGACATACGCAAAGGCGTCGAATACCACACCCACCGATCCCACCCGCCCACGAAAACTCCTCCTCCACAAGCGACAGATCGATTACTTACGAGCAAAACGTGAAGCCGAACGACTCACCGTCATTCCACTTGCGCTCTACCTCTCGCACAATCTCGTCAAAATGGAAATCGCCCTCGCGCGCGGCAAACGAAAATACGAAAAGCGTGCAAGCATCAAAAAACGCGATCTCGACCGCGCGATGCGCAGGGATTTGGAATAGAATAAATAATAAAACCCCGTCATTTTTCCCAGGACTAGGAACAAAGTGAGCAATCGCTGAGATGTACTTCTTGGTACATTGAAGCGATGCGGAACTTTGCGACAACGTCCTGGGGAAAATGACGGGGTTTTATGGTGGACCTGGAGGGAGTTGAACCCTCGTCTACCCCACATCTTCCCCTCAATTTGTTCCACGCGCAGTTCCGTCGGATACGGCATGATGATAAGACGGAACAAGAATCATCATAACGATTTCGCCGCAACGGGTCACATCACCGGGGCGAACGCAGTGATGCCAAGTCTCATAATATTGCACCCCGAACGCGCTATGAGGCATTGCGCGTGGGATGGGTTGCGGCCCTTAGGCGGTAACCAATGAGAATGAAGGAACGCTGAACGCCGAAGCGATCATGCTCTTCATCTTTGAGAATGCGTTTGCAAGTATCTCGTTGTGCTGTGGAGTTATGGACGACAGCACGCACCCAGCGTGATTGATGGGGCCTCCGAAGAGTATCGAAACCCGTCAAGCCCATGAAAATACTAGCACGATTTCTCGTTTTGGTCTATCATTCTCGCATCTTTTAACCCTACTGCCATGCGCATTCACCGCCACCGTCGGTTTCAAAAACCAAAGTTCGAAATTCAAGAGTTCAAAGCGAACCACCACATTGTGGTTCCAGAGGTGCGCGTGATCGACGAAAATGGCTTGCCACTTGGCATTTTGCCCACCGCACAAGCAATTGCCATGGCACAAGAGCGAAGCATGGACCTGATCGAGGTTTCGCCAAAAGCAGAGCCACCGGTGTGTAAATTCGCCGATTACGGCCACTTCAAGTATCAAAAAGAGAAGGAGATGCGCAAACAGCGGGCGCAGTCCAAAGAGGTGGAAATCAAGGGTATTCGTCTTTCCATGCGCATCGGCGAAGGCGACCTGCAGATCCGCGTGGATCAAGCAAAGAAGTTCTTTGAACAAGGCGACAAAGTGAAGGTGGAGATGATCCTCCGCGGCCGCGAACGCGCCCATGGCGACGTTGCTCGCGCCGTTTTTGAGAGCTTTGTGCAAAAACTCGGCGCCCACTTCCCCATTAAAGTAGAGCAGCCGCTCAAAGTGATGGACGGGAGGATGCATATGATCCTCGCACGTCAAACGTAAGTCTTCCCCATTTGGGCTTGACCGAACTGTGATTTTCTACTAACCTTTGCCCATTCTCAGCGAATATCCGCGGACTTTCTCATTTGAGACCAGTTTCGATGAAGATCGAGGAAAGCTCGTGAGACGTACTTAACGGTACGTTGAACGAGTTTCCGATGATCTGAGTCGAAAATGGGCCAAATGGGGAGGGACGCATCAACTCTATGGCAATGAAGACACACAAAGCGCTATCGAAACGCGTTCGTATCACACGAACCGGCAAGGTGCTCAAGCGAAAAGCGGGGCAAGGCCACTTCAATTCCCGCGAATCTGGCAACACCACACGCAACAAGCGCACCGACGTCGCCTTTGGCGTCACCATTCGCCGCGCACTGAAGGCGATGCTTCCCTATAACCTTTCCTAACCTGATATGCCACGCGTCAAACGAGGTACACAACACACAAAACGCCGCAAGAATCTTCTTGCACGCGTAAAAGGCTACAAGTGGGGACGAAAGAGCAAGATCCGTCTTGCACGCCCTGCCAT
The DNA here is from genome assembly GCA_964625515.1 of uncultured Gammaproteobacteria bacterium. GTDB lineage: Bacteria > Patescibacteriota > Patescibacteriia > UBA9934 > UBA9934 > CAIKHN01. The sequence goes on along the minus strand of CAZVBP010000046.1, from coordinate 1,523 downwards.
GCTCAAAGCTGGCGTCTACGCCTTCCGCGATCGTCGCGCCAAGAAGCGCACGTTCCGTAACTTGTGGACGATCAAGATCAACGCCGCAGTTCGCGAGCTTGGCCTGTCCTACTCCCGCTTTATCGCCCTCTTGAAAACATCCAACATCGCCATCGACCGCAAAGTGTTGGCGCAGTTGGCAGAAAAGCATCCTGCGATCTTTAAGAAAGTGGTAGCAGAAGCGCAAAAGTAAAATTGACACTGATTGGTGACGTGATTCACGCAGATTCGAAAAACATGGCTGGAAACGGCCATGTTTTCGTTTTTTTAGGTCGCTTTCCCTCCTCATCGATCCTGCTCTTTACTTTTTCCCCATTTTGGGGTATAGTTCCTCGTTCATTTCTCTCCCGTAAGCCCAGGGATTTTTGGAGACGAAGCATCTTCTTCTCTCAAAACCCCCGGGTTCACACCCGGTTCCCCGAGCTTGGGCACCCCGCCCTCGCTCTCACCCTGTGGAGACGAAATGAACCGTTTCTTGGGCCTCGCGGCCCTCCTCGCCCTGACCATCACCATCACCGGCTGCGGGCACGACCCCCGCGATGCCGCCAAGAAGACCGGCCCCACCTGCACGCCCCCCGAGGGCACGCTGTCCACCGTCGATGGCTCCGGCCGGATCCTGTGGGACCCGAGCCTGGATGGCACCGCGTCCCTCATCGTCTGTGATGGGAACGTCGCCCGCCCCCTCCTGGTGCGCGGAATCGTGCAGGGGGAGGTGATCGACAACCAGGCCGCCTTCGCCACCGATGGTGCCGGCAAGGTGATCACGGCGGAACGCGTCGTGACGACCTCCACCACCTTCACCTGGATCGACGGCATGCTCCTCGAGGCCCAGTGCCTCGACATGGCCTGGAAGGGGGCCTGCGACCCGGCCTGATCCACGACACGTCCCTACGGCTCAGCCCCGGCTCTCCTCTCTGTGAATCACGCCAACGCGGTGATACAGACGAGGAGAGCCGGGGCTTCGCGCATGTTGGAAGGATTGCGACCCTGGACATTTGCAGCGATGCAAGAATTCCAGTACATTTCCATCGGTTTCATCTCTGGGGGTAGGAGATGTTTGAGATGAATGTGCTAAGTTCGGAATCTCCCGCGCGAAAGCACATCACGGTGCCAGCCTCCCAGGCATCTCCTCCCCCACCCCACTCCCTGTGAGAACACCCGTTCTCACGCACCAACACTACTCGCCCTCTGCAAACGCGCTGGAGGGCGTGTTTGTTTTCCTCCCACACCCATCCTTGCGAAAAATTCGTGCCGTGGTACCATATTCCGGCAAAAGAGCGCACTCGATGTCGGTTCATTACAATCGATATCGATGATGGACGTTCCCATTTGAGGCTAGTTTCGATGATGTGAGCCACAGTCGTTCACGAACGACGTGGTTAATCGAAAATAGACCAAATGGGGACGTTCATACTCGGGACGGTAGTTCAATTGGTTAGAGCACTGCCCTGTCACGGCAGAAGTTGCGGGTTCGAGTCCCGTCC
>CAZVBP010000045.1:7694-8010 GCA_964625515.1 uncultured Gammaproteobacteria bacterium | reverse complement strand
GCGTCTCCACGTGATCACCTCGGGAGATATTGCGATTTTTGCTCCAATGGGTGGCGATGGAACAGAGGTTGAGGAATCAATTGTCTTCCATGAGAATGTGATTCGGGAACGTATCGGCAAAAAAGCGGTTCCGATGATTTTTCTTCAAACGCCAACAGGAACGCAGTGGAAAGAGCTCATGGAAATGAAAGCGAATCTTCTGGCAACGAGTGCGAAAGACGTTCATGCAACGGGATGGATTTATTTCGTGAATTCCATTGAGGAATTTGAACTGCTTATCAAGAAGCTTATATAAATGTGTGAGTTGAGGCGTACG
>CAZVBP010000045.1:0-7684 GCA_964625515.1 uncultured Gammaproteobacteria bacterium | reverse complement strand
TATAAATCTGTGCGTTGAGGGCGTACGCTATACTTCATTCACGATCGAAGACCTGTCCGCATTAACCCTTCTTGCATATATGAAATTAGATCAAAATCTTGTCAATGCCGTTATTGCTTTTATTGATGATCGATTTCCGAATCAGGAAGGCGAAGCGGCAGCGATGTATACGGAAGATGGAGAAATTCTTATTAGCACATCACCTGAGGTTTTTAACGAGAGTACAACGCTTTGTCATGAGGTTGGGGCACTTTGCGAAGCCTACGCAAAGAAGAAACGAATCACCGCGACGGTTTGTGTTTCAAAGTCGGCCGATGGCGAAATACGATTCTTTGCACCATGTGGTATCTGTCGTGAACGTCTCATGATGTATGGCGGAAAGGTTGAGTGCGCCGTCGCAAAGATCGACGAGCCTACTGCATGGGAAATGCAAACACTTGATCAGCTCCTCCCGCACTACTGGCGTGACGCAATTAAGTAAGCTGTTTTTCAGTTAAAAAGTTTTTCGATGAGCGATCGCGAAATCACGCCTCCTATGAACATGTTCAAAACAATCAAAGCCACCACGGTGAAGGAGTATCTTGCCAATGTGCCGGAGGGGCGCAAGGAATTGATGATGTTTTTGCATGCATTTATTCAGAAGGCGGCGCCGGGGTTGAAGGTGCATTTTGCGTATAACATGCTGGGGTATGGGGTATTTCCGTGGAGGAACGCCAAACATGAACCAATTACATGGCCGGTGGTTGCGCTTGCGAATCAAAAGAATTATGTGAGCATTTATGTGTGCTCCATTGTTGACGGAAAGTATCTTGCGGAAACGTTCAAAGATGATTTAGGAAAAGTGAGTGTTGGCAAAAGCTGTATTCGTTTCAAGAAAATCGAAGACGTCAACCTACCGATTCTGAAGAAGGTTCTTCAATTAGCCGCAAAGCATCCTGGCCTTGCGGGGTAAATTCATTGCATGTTGTTTCCAGAGCTATCGCAAAAGCGTTGTGCACAGATCAACCTTGATGCTGAGGCGCAGCTTTGGTTTGCGGAACAGCGTTCGGGGGAGGGGAATCCATTGCTGGATCCGAGCGTATGCCGATTGTTTATTGATGCGTGTCATCGGAAGTACGCTATCGATTTTTCATTCGGCGGATGGATGGAATCGCGGAAGTCCCTTTGGCACGGAAGCTATCTGGATGACGATGAGCGATACATTCATCTCGGCGTTGATTATAACGTCCCGGAGGGGACGGGCATCTCGATTCATCACACGAGCACAGTGATTCGCATCGACAACGATTTTCCTGAAACGCATGGATGGGGGAATCGGATTATTGTGCACGATGAGCAGCGCGACGTGATGCTGGTATTTGCCCATCTTGATGTTCCCACGGGAGTACACGTTGGTGACATTCTCTCGCCCGGGACTATTTTTGCGCATGTTGGCACCACGTCACAAAACGGTGGCTGGTTCCCGCATCTTCATGTGCAAATTATCTGCGCCGATTTCTATCGTCACCTCTTGCGCAACGATCTCCGCGATCTCGACGGGTACGGCCATGAAAAGGATCTTGAAACGCTCAAGATCAACTTCCCAAATCCTCTCATGTATTTCGCTGAATAAGGTCCGGTTTTGTCCTCGTGGGTCAGAGTGCGATACGATTGTGCTACTTCGTGAGATACGGTAAGCGATCGCGCATCCATATGCTTCCAGAACATTCATCGAGAAAACCTGATTTGGCAGCTGAGCCTCAGCGCGAGGGGGAGCGTGATGGTGCGCCGCATGTTGATGTTGAAATGAGGTTTCGTGATTTTGTGCCGAATGCATTTCTTGAGAGTCCGATTGGCTATTTTGAAAAAAACGGTCGCAATATTAAACAGGGAGACATTGAATTCGATGAAAGCGGCGCTGTGAAAGAGGATCCTACTGCAGTAAAAGATTTGCCGGTTTGGGAAAATGCGGCGGGAGAAAAGATTTATCCCGTTGGAAAACGAGTGAATATTGCCAAGGGGAAAGTTGCAACCGCACGCGATCCATTTTATGAGTGCAGAATCATGGATTACGTTCGGAGTAGGGGGTTGCCGTGCGCGCAAGTCATTGCCACTGCGTCTGAGCGGAATGAATATCTCATTGTGATGGAAAATGTTCCAGGATTGCGATGGAGTTATCGACGAATCCTAAAGAAACACGGTTGGAGCGATGAAGAGGTTGATGAGATTCACGCACGGGGTGAAGCAATGATGACGGCGCTGCAAAAACGCTTTGAAGCAGAGGGAATCATTCGTGGGTGGAAGATGAGTGATATGATTTTTGATATCGATATTGGAGCGAAACGATTGAATGGTTTGGTGCCGGTGGATTGGGAACGCACAAAGATTAGATCTATTTGATTGAGGAATTATTCGTGTGATTGATGTATGAGAAAGAGAGAAATTCACATTGCACCTCCCGAATTCCGTGACTTCGCTTTGAAAACGGCAACGCGGGAATATCTCACGCATGACGATATTGAGGGAATTGCACAAGACATGCTTCAGCAGCTCAAAGAACGACGGCACGCAAAACAGGATGTGATTATTTTTGATTTTTTTGCCCCAGAAATTCTTCAGTCCGTGACGCGCAGTCTCCTGCCGGAAGAACAGCGCGAGCTTTTGGAGGATCCAACACTTTTTGAGGCAGCGATGAGGCCAATTGTTGAAAAAGTCCTTTATCTTCTTGGCAATGCATTGTCCGCGGAAGAAGACCCCGCCCTATCGTCAGCAGAACAGATTTATGGCTTCGTCCACATACTTGCTCGTGATGAACATAGTCTCAAGAGCCCCGAGCGAGTCATCTTGGGGACCATCGTGGGATCATCGTTTGAAACGGCATTTTATAAAGACGAAAGTCGTGCCCAGGCAGGAATTCTCGACGTGGAAAAACATTATGCGGCAATTGCAAAGTTAAAAGATTTGCTCTCCGTACAAAATATCTCGGAAGAAATTCCTGCAAGCGTGCGTATGCATATTCTCGTGTACGGCGCAGAGTTAACATCGGTACAGCGATTTATAGCAATGAGTAATTTGCATTCAGAAGTCTTACACAAGAGAGTCGCTTTTTCTGAAGCATTACAAATCATGAAAGATATCGCTGAGGGTTTGCGGTATTTGTTACAAAACGATCTTGTTTTAGGAGACATGGACAACTTGTCCAATTTTGGAGTGGACAAGGGTACCAGGCGAGGTTTTCTTTTTGATTGGGGGTATTTGATTGATTTGGAAACGGTCGTGCGTTCATCGTATCGCGTGGAGCGAGACTTACCAACAAACATTTTGGTCTACGATCTTCAGCAACTCGCTTGGTTCTTTCCGGAGCAAGAACAAACGGAATACATTCTTGCGTTGCACGGACTGCGTGATTTTCAATTTCCCAAAAAAACGGCTGGGAACAGTCAAAAGGTGAAAGCGTTAGAATTAACACGCTTGGACGCATTCATTGATTTTCTTGATGAGAAGTTGGCTCGTGCGTGAATGTGAAAATATCATCATTCTATGAAACCAAAAATCGGACTGATCACGCTCGGGGTGCGGGATGTGAGGAGGGCGAAGGAGTTTTATACAGCGCTTGGGTTTGCCGTGCGGCCGGGGGAGGAGAAGGATGAAGACGATATGGTGATGTTTCCTGCAGAAGGCACGTGGCTCGGGCTTTTCCCGTGGGATGAATTAGCAAAGGATACGCATGTGGATCACGAGGGATCGGGATTTCGCGGCGTATCGCTCGCGCATTGTGAGCCCACGAAAGAAGACGTGAACCGTGTGATGAACGAAGCGCGTGCACTGGGCGCAACAATTGTGAAAGAGCCGCAGGACGTTTTCTGGGGCGGGTACTCTGGGTATTTCAAAGATCTTGATGGTCACCTTTGGGAAATTGCAATGAACCCGTTTACGGATCTCACGTAGGGCTGCGAAAATTGAGTGAATAGTACGCTTGACGCAACGTGAAAAGAAGCGCCTAGTGGATATATAACTCCCTTATCCACGAACGCTATGCGCAAATTTCTTGCTCTCAGTGTTGTGGTGCTGGTTACCATTCTGCTCGTTGCTGTCGTTGTGATGTGGGGACGACCGCCAGAGGAAATGTCATTCACCGACAATTGCCTTGATGAACGCGACGACCTGTTGTGTTTCCCTTTGTTTCTTGAGCGCTGGTTCGTATTCATCAGCAATTTCTTGAGCTAAAGAACCAAGATTTGTGACAAGATTTATTTCAAGCGCCTGTTCTGGCGCAACGCGCTGCGCAAACATTGCCTGGAGTAATCGTTGGACGTGTCCGTTATTCCACTCGCCACGAACTGGAACGGAATAGACCAAGGTTGTATTTTCAAGCGGCGGATTTGCGGTCCATTCTACCTTTTCGTACGCCTTCTCCTTTTCTTTTTCTTTCGGTGGGTTCGTTACCTCTCTCCCTTTTCTTTTTTGAATCATTTGAATGTATGCATCAATGCCGTCGTCATCGTGGACGTCAAAAAAGGGGGATGTGCTTTCCGGATTACTCATAAACGTACGCTGATTCATTGACCAATGGATCAAGTATACAACGACCGAAAGAACGATTGTGATATCTGTATATCGTGAGTAGGCAACAAGAAATAAATACGATACTATCAACACATATGAAGGAAACACTCCATTTTGACACCGTCATCAACGCTTCTGTGAACACCGTGTGGGAGAGGATGCTGACGCAGGAAACGTATCGGGAGTGGACGAGTGCGTTTGAGCCCACATCGTATTATGAAGGCTCATGGGAGAAGGGAAGCAGGATGCTTTTTCTTTCGAGCAGGGGTGGGGGAATGGTGGCGACGATTGCAGAGAATATTCCACACAAGTTTATCTCCATTCAGCATGTGGGACAGATTCAAGATGGTGTTGAGGACACCACCAGCGATGCGGTGACGTCGTGGCTTCCTGCGTTTGAAAACTACACATTCACCGAACAAGATGGATCGACTCTTCTTTCGATTGATTTGGAGATGACGTCCACGCCAGAATCGAAGCAAATGAAAGAAATGTTCGAAGGCATGTGGCCAGCAGCACTTGCCAAGCTCAAGGAGATTTGCGAGCGATAAAAATCTTCAATTTTATATGAACATCATAAAACGGTATAAACAGTTCATTATTGGTGTGCTTGTTGGGGGGTGGATTGCATTTTTCGTTGTGCGTGCTCTGATCTTCCAGGAATTTGATGGCTTGGAAGCGGCGGGGAACGCAACGTATCTCCAGATTCGCAATGAAGCGCTCGATGATTTTGTACTTGTCCCGCTATTTTTCATGATCCCAGTAACGGCGATTACATTGATCGGACTTTTTGTTGTAGAGAAGTTTGCGCCGTCAAAAGATCGTAAAACGGCCGCCTCATCATGAGCGTTATGGCCAAGCACCGAGTCTACACCATGAGCGTTGCGAGCGTGTATCCGCTGTACGTGGCGAAGGCAGAGAAGAAGGGGAGGACGAAGAAAGAAGTCGACCAAATTATTCTGTGGCTCACAGGGTACAGTGCGAAAAAGTTGGAATCGCAGATGAAGAAAGGGGTTGATTTTGAAACGTTTTTTGCCGAGGCGCCTGCGATGAATGCGAAGCGATCGTTGATTACCGGCGTGGTATGTGGTGTGCGGGTGGAGGATGTTGCGGAACCGTTGATGCGTGAAATTCGGTATCTCGATAAGCTCATTGATGAGTTAGCACGAGGGAAGGCGATGGAGAAGATCTTGCGCACGTAGGGGTTTCGACCGTGTGTGCTCAATCATCCTGTATACTCGGATAATATTCTTCATGATTTTTATGGAAATTTCATACGTGGGCATTGCAGTTGCGGCGATTTTACAGTTTGTGTTTGGAGCCGTTTGGTATACGCCTGTATTTGGAAAAGTGTGGGGCAAGATCCACGGTTTTGATAAGGTGCCCAAAGAAAAGCAGAAGGAGATGATGAAGAAAATGCCGCCACTGCTTGCGTTGCAGCTTTTTGTCACTGTCGTCACAACGGTTGTACTCGCGGTGCTCCTTACTTTCATGAATGATCAGAATCCGTATTTCGTTGCGGGGCTGTGCTGGCTTGGATTTATTGTCCCCACACAGGTGGGCGCGGTGCTGTTTGGCGGCACAGAGCCACGATGGGTTGTGACAAAACTTTCAATCATGGCGGGAGCGGCATTGGGGTGCATGATGATTGGTGCTGCGGTATTGAGCGTGCTGTAATTCATCGATATGGGGCAAGGAACGATTCTTCTCAATGATGACGGAACCGCATCCATGGCCACGATGCTCATGATGTCGCATCATGCATTTCGTCGCGATATTGCGCGGTTTCTTCGTGCGATCGATCGGATGGGCGCCGATGCTGCTTCTCGTGGAGCGCGATGGGACGCGCTTCGAGAGGAGTGGGATGAGAGCTTCCGAAAAGCGTTGCACGGGCACCACATGATTGAGGACACGCACATGTTCCCAGACTTGAGAAAGAATCACCCCAAGCTTTCCGCGGCGATTGACACACTCATGGAGCAACATCATCAGATTGATCCGCTGCTCGAACGAGGAGATGGAGCGTTTGCCGATCCCGCACGTTTCGTCGACGCACCATCGATATTGAACGAACTGAAAACGTTGCTCGATGCGCATCTTGCATTCGAAGAATCGGAAATCACCCCATTCCTTCGTAATGCCACCGATTTCCCCGCACCAGTCGATGAGGCGACGATTGCGATGTATGCACAAGGATTTGCGTGGAGCATGCAAGGGATCGCTCCCGAGGTTCTCACGCAAGTGGAAAAGATGCTGCCAGAGGTTCTTCTTGCGAAGCTTCCTGCGGCGCGAGTAGCGTTTGAAGATCGATCGCAGCGCATCTGGGGGGAGTATTCCGTTGGTGCCGCAACAACGTCTGTGCCAACAGCGTTCTGATTGATTGAACTGAAGTCGGAGTTTCTGTGAGAACATTAATATGACGAGTCGCAGCATCTCATCAGGAATGGTTCACGATGTGCCCGCGGATATGCAGCGGGCGCTTCGTGGTGATTGCTTGGCGCATGATGTATGGGAAGGGTTAACGATACTCGCGCGGAATGAATGGATTTGTTGGGTGATCTCGATGAAGCAGGACGCAACGCGCAAAGAGCACATCGCACGAATGATCGAGCAATTGAAAGAAGGGAAACGTCGACCATGCTGTTGGATAGGATGTATTCATCGAAAAGATAAGCCATTGAGTCCGTCGGTTCGTGGTATTTTAGCAAAGCGAGGAAAAAAGTGAGCGTCATCGGTATCGTCCACGACGCCGATGCATTTCGTGTGCGCTATACTGTGTGCAGTATGCGATATATTTCTGCGATTCGTGCTGCGAGTATTGGCACAATAGGGGTGATTGGATTGGTCGCGTTTGTTCCCGCGCCAGCATCGCCAGTGGACGTTGATATTATTCTCACGGTCAGCACATTTTTGTTTGCCATTCTCGCGGGGTTTTACATTTCACGATTGGGCAATCGATACGACACCATTCGTCAACTTGTTGCCTCTGAAGATGCTGCGATGCTCTGCTTGTATCGCGCGGCGTTATTTTTTCCTGCAGCGTTTGTGAAGAAGGTGCGTACTGCAATCGACCGCTATTACATTGTTTCGTACGATCACAGCCTTTCGGAATACGCATACAAACAATCTGCGCCGTATT
>CAZVBP010000044.1:4630-8138 GCA_964625515.1 uncultured Gammaproteobacteria bacterium | reverse complement strand
AACAAATTAGTGCGCGAAATAGTGAGTGATTGTTCGCAAACAGCATCTTCACCATCTAAACTCCCCTCCTCTATTCCGTTTTCTTTCTCGACGTTTCGTCAGGATGTTCGGAAAGGGATCGCATCGATCCGCTCTTTTGTGCAAGGGAAACAGTCCGCCGCAGCCCCAAATAATGTACTTCGTCATGTCGTTGCGCTCCGCGGAAAACGATTTCCCACACTCAACCAGTGGCGCGAGCTCCCTCGCTTTCTCACACAACAGGAAAAACGCACCGCAAAGATTGCGCTCGCACTCGTTCTCCTTTCCAGCATAACGCTCGGCGCGCATCTTTGGATGTCTCAGCACACCGCCAAACCAACCATTGGAGGGTCGTACACCGAAGGCGCACTTGGAATTCCGCAATATATTAACCCGCTCTACGCCACGGGCAGTGACGTGGAGTCTGATCTTACCCGCCTCGTGTTCAGCGGTCTCGTGCGATACGACGGAGCAGGAAATATTATTCCCGATCTTGCAGAGTCGTACACCATTTCCGACGACCAAAAAACGTACACATTTACGCTGCGCAGCGGGATCACCTGGCACGATGGCGAATCTTTCACTGCAAATGACGTCGTTTTCACAATCTCGGCAATTCAAAATCCTGCGTATCTTAGTCCACTCGCGATGAGTTTTGCGGGAGCCGCAGTAAACAGTCCGGACGAACGAACCGTGATTTTTACGCTCCAGGAGCCATTTTCACCCTTTCTTGCCGCACTGACCGTTGGCATCCTCCCAGCACATATTTGGGAAGAAATTGCTCCGGAACGCGCACCGCTCGCATCATTTAACACAAAGCCCGTCGGTACGGGACCGTTTTCATTCGCAAAATTCGTGAAAGACAACAAAGGGGCATTGCGCAGCATGACCTTTGCGCGCAACGAATCGTTCTACCGTGGAACCGTTTACTTGAACGAGATCACCGTCAAATTCTATAACGACCTTCCCGAGCTTACCGACGCTGTTCGCAATAAAAACGTTGAGGGAGCATCGGTCCTTGCGGCGCGCGATGCCATCAGCCTGGCGCACGATGGGATTATTGCCCTCCACGCACCAAATCTCTCGCAATTTACCGGTGCCTTCTTTAACCAAAAACAATCTGCAGTGCTTGCCGACGACGATGTTCGACGCGCACTTTTTCTGGCCACGAATCGCACGGCAGTTGCGGAATCCGCCACAGGGGGGAATGCAACACCGATCGTTTCCCCGCTACTCCCCGGCATGCAAGGCGCGCCCACGGCAACAGTTCCAGACGCAAATAGCGACGGAGCGAAAGCACTCCTTGAAGAAAAGGGGTGGACGTACAGCGAGGGGGCAACGGTGCGCAGCAAGAATGCCGTGCCGCTCGCATTCACCATTACCACAATCGACTCCCCCGACTTGCTCGCTGCGGCACAGGAACTCGAACGCCAATGGGAATCGATTGGTGCAAGCGTCGACGTTGCGGTTGTTGACGAGATAACCTTGCAAACCGATACCATCAAGAACCATGCGTACGACGTTCTTCTCGCGGGAGAACGCTATGGGGCATATCCCGATCTTTATCCATTCTGGCACTCCTCACAAACGGTCTCGCCAGGATTGAACTTGTGCGGATTCGCGAATCGAAAGGTGGACACCGCGATCGAAGAAGCTCGTGCAAGCGCCGATCCTGCCAAAGCCGCAGAAGCCGGCCAACTTCTTGATGCCGCATTTGCCGAAGAGATTCCCGCAATCATGCTGTATCAACCGCGATATATCTACGGTATTCGTGAAAAGATTTCTGGCGCAGATGTCGCCACCGTCACCACGCCATCTGATCGTTTCACCAATGTGGAAGGGTGGTATCGACGAACGCGCTGGTGGTAACGCTTTTTAGGAACTGCTTTTCTGAGCCGCAATCCGATCTTCAAGACCATTCGCTATCTCTATAAGGGCCTTTGCTACTTCCCATACCGTAAGTTGCACATCGCGCACAGTCACTGAATTTTTCATTATCGCATCATTTTGACCACATAATCTCATGAAACTTTCCACCGCTTCTCGTGTCTCAACGATATCTTTTACCGTAATATCTTCCTGTTGAAACTCCCATAACGCATGTTTCATACCGGGCAGGAACCTCATATTTTCAAAAATGCCGAGGATGTTTCTCTTTTTGGCAAGCTCGGGCACTAAAAATAACGATAATACTCGTCGAGATAAAGCGGGATCGATTCCGGAAAACTTTTTACTAATAGCAACTGCCGGCTCCATAAATATACGGCGCTGATTTGATCGTGCAATATCGAAGAGTACTTGTTGTGATTTATAGCACTTTGGATCTTCGATTGAAGCAATCCCAAGGGCAAATAATTTGTTCCACGCAATTAATGTTTCATTGGAAATCACGAGATCAAAAATCTCTTTGTCTCGTTGAAATATTTCAAGAATTTCTAAAGCACTTGCAAGAGAGGGTTTTTTCATGAATTCAATCATCATTCGCGACATTTGTTCCCGAATTTTTACATTCTCTACATCTTTTACCAATTCTTCTACAATTTTTTTCACAACATCAGCATTGTGAATATTGAGAATAAAAAGATCGTGGAACTCCTTTCGACTCATCCCCCATCGTTGCGCTGTCGTCCACGCAGTCTCCTCTAATGCGTCAATATTTGGTTCGAAGGCACGCGACTCAAAAATTGCCATTACAAGACTGGAGACGCGACCATTCCTCTGGTTCAGATCGTCTTTTTCTGCCTGCGCAAGCAAAGTTGCGATCGAAGGATATTTGCTCAGTCGCTCACAAAGATCTTTTTTTGACATGTTGCTGAATCTCAATGGATGCGCATCAACTACATCCTCGATCGCCCTTCGAATTGCATCGGCTTTCGCGAGAGAAGGACTATTTGATGCAAGCAGCACCATGTCTTCTGCGGTTTTCCGCAACACCGAATATTCCACCTCCCGTGGATCTGGTGCATCCCTCATCTGATCTCCTAATATCCTTGTAAATCGGTTATGGCGCTCGCGCACATCATGAAGATCAGCGTGGGGATCTTGTGCGGCTTCTCGTAGTCGCCTCTCACCAATCTGTTTAAAGAATCCTGTTCGTTCTACTTGATTCGTTGGATATTTCAACTGAGAACTTTCTCCCTTTTTTCGCGCCATAATTCCACATTGTTCAAAATCGTATCTTTCGTAAAGTATGGCATTAATTATTACGGTCTGCACGGTGTAGTGTGCAAATCTTTCGTATCCTTCGTTCGTCAGCACCCGTGAAGTAGCGCCATTCGACTCAGCGTCGACACGCTCAGCCTCGCTCAGGGCGCACCATACAAAAAGCCATCGTGTTCGATGGCTTTTTGTATGGTGCGGACGGGGAGACTCGAACTCCCAAGTCGGTGAAGACATAGGCTTCTGAGACCTACGCGTATACCAATTCCGCCACGTCCGCAAAAGAATTGACCGCCCTAGCCTACCGTTTTTTCCCCTTTGCGGCAATGGC
>CAZVBP010000044.1:0-4530 GCA_964625515.1 uncultured Gammaproteobacteria bacterium | reverse complement strand
GCTTTACGCTACACTGCCTCCATATGCGCGCATTAACGGGAATTCAACCAACCAACATCCTGCACATCGGAAACCTTTTTGGAGCACTCCTGCCGGCCGTGGAGATGCAGAAATCCTACGATCTCACCATGATGATCGTTGATTTGCATGCGCTTACCGTTCCCCAAGATCCCACAGCACTCCGATCGAACATCCTGTTCCTCGCTGCAGCGTACCTCGCCGCTGGAATCGACCCAACAAAAACCACACTCTTCCAGCAATCCCAAGTCCCCGCCCATGCGGAGCTCGGCTGGTTGCTCCAAACCGTTGGGCGCATGAGCGAGCTGGAACGCATGACGCAGTACAAAGATAAAGCAACCGCGAAAAAGGAAAACGTTTCGGTTGGGCTTTTTACGTACCCCGTCCTCATGGCGGCAGATATTCTGCTGCACAACATCGATGCCGTTCCCGTTGGTGAAGATCAAAAACAACACGTTGAGCTCACACGAGATCTCGCTGAGCGGTTTAATCGCGACTTTGGCCAAACGTTCGTCATTCCGCAACCGATCATTCGCACCGAAGGCGCACGTATTCTTGGGCTTGATAATCCGGAGAAAAAGATGAGCAAGAGCGCCGCAAGCGAAAAGAACTACATTGCCATCACCGACGATGCGGAAACAATCAGCAAAAAGATCCGCGCCGCCGTTACCGATTCCCTCCCCGGCATCACACTCGATGACGCACGACCTGGCCTCAAGAACTTGCTCACGATTTTCAGCTTGTCCTCGGGTGAATCGATCGAGTCGATTGTGCATCGTTTTGACGGCAAAGGGATGAAAGATTTGAAAGACGCTACCGCAGAAGCGGTCACCGCATTCCTTACGCCAATCCAGCAAAAAATGAATGCGCTTTTGGCCGACGAAGCAGCACTTATTGCGATTATCAACGATGGAAGCGCTCGCGCTGCACGCATGGCCAATGCCAAAGTTTTGGAGGCAAAACAGCACATGGGACTGGTCCTTTAGCCGGTCATTATTTCGCTAACGTTCGCAAAGAAAACGCACTCTTTCTCTTGACAAAAGACGATTTTTTTGCTATCCTTCCACCATCCATAGTCGTGCCTACAAAAGAAATTGCGTACGATTTTCACCCCGGGAACGCACGCCAGAGTACATGATGAACCAATCGTGTTCTCCAGCGCTCTTTCCCCCTCCCCCCCAACCTCAGGAGGCCATCATGGCCGCCGCTGCAACTACCAAAGCGAAGAAGAAGACCTGGACCTGGCGCATTCCGAGCGCCAAGGAGATCTTCATTGGCCTCGCCACCCTCTGGGTGTTCGTGGCCTTCAGCTCCCAGCTCCGGGGACGTGACAACGTCCTGGGATCGATCCCCACCTTCTTGTCCTACCTCGGCTCGATGATCTGGAGCGTGGTCGTAGACAGTTGGCACGCCCTCTGCTTCTTCGGCGCCAATGTGGCCGAAGCATGGATGGCCCAGTGGGGCGACAACCGACCGGTCGGGATCGTCCTCACCATCGTCCTCATTGGACTGGTGGTACGGATCATCCAGAAGGGATTGACCTGGGGCGTCAAGATCATCGGCTTCATCGCCGTGGTCGCCGCCTTCCCATTCCTCTGGGACCTCGTCCTGGGCGCCGGGGCGGGCGCCATCGTCTACTGGTTTGAGAACACCAGATTGCTTTTGGAAGTGGTGGTCGCCACCTTCCTGGCCTTCGGTGCGATCCTTCTCCTCATGGGGAAGGCGCCCATCCACGCCCCCAAGGGTGGCGGTGGGGGCGGGCACGGCGGCGGGCACCACTGACAGGAGCCGAAACAGTACGAACGGCTGAGAGACATCATCTCGGCCGGACCTCCGTGAAACAGAAGCGATTCTGTTTTGCGGAGGTCTTTTGTTTGACGAAGCCAAACGCCTTGCGCCATACTGCCAAAGTCTTTGCGAGCAACGTCGCTCGTACGGGCACTTGACGCACCGCCTCGGAGAAGTCCAGGTGCACACCCCGCAGAAGTTCGACCGTCCCAGCACGGCCTACACCCCGCCACACTTCCCCATCCGCGAGCCCTCCCCCTGGAATCGCCGCCCCGGCTACCGCCCGCCCGCCCGCGATCGCGCCCCGCGCGGCCGCGACAAGGAGACGATGGTCCTCAACGGCGCGCCCGAGGTCGCCGAGATCCCAACCGTCGTCGCTTCCCCCCGCAATCTGCGAGGGGAGATCGCGACCCGGTGCACCCACCGGCTCACGACCAATCCTGACGTGTACACCGGCGGCCGTGCGATCGCCCAGGCCGTGGTCATGGCCGCGCTGGCCCTGAAGCCGGACCTCCACCAGAACCAGGTCCGGGCTCTGCGCTCGGTCTCGAGCGGCGGATGGCGGGATGCCTCGCTCGCGGCGATCGTGTCCTCGGTGGGCGCGATCATCAAGATCAGCGAGAACCACAAGGCCATGAAGACCTTGGCCACCGGAACCGTGCGGACGCTCCGGCGCCTGCAGCCCCAGGTGACCACCTGGGTCACGACCACGCCCTCGAGCCTCCTCGTCGCCTGATCGACTAAGGACGAGCTTCTCACGCAGCGCTCGCCGACCCTCTGGGCCGGCGAGCGCTTCCCTTTATGGCTAATTTCTGCTATATTTTTCGCGCCGTCGGGGATACAAGACGGTTACCCCTCGTCGCCCTTTGGGCTATGAGGGGAGGAAAGTCCGAACACCTATATCACAGCAATGTGATGTATCTGCAGAACTTTCTCATTTTCGTCCAGTTTCGATGAAGGTCGAGGAAAGCTCGCGAGACGTACCCATATGTACGTTGAGCGAGTTTCCGATGACCTGAGTCGAAAATGGGCAAAATGAGGAAGTTCTGCCTAAATGTGTTGCTAACGGCAACCCGGCATACCGTGACACGCACAGGGCTCCGATCACCATATCGCCTGGAAGCGTCACGTAAACCGAGGGAAAGTACCACAGAGACAATACAAGTTCTGCGCGGCAGCATTTTCCTGAGCGTACCCTTCGACTCCTCCTCGCGGTGCTCGTCGTCGCTCAGGGTGATTCTGCTGCGCAGAATCAAAGGTGAAAAGTGCGATGGTGTGCTGAATTGCAAAATTCTGTGCTTCATCGCTCGCTGCATGGCGACATGCACGCGTGGCAAACCCACATTGGTGCAAGAGCAAGATTGGTCGCTCGCATAGAGAGATTACCGTCCGGGCATCGTGTTTGATGGTGAAAATGCGGTGCACGACAGAATTCGGCTTACCAGTTCCCCCCAGCGGCATATCAGAACATCGCGCCCGACGGCGCGATGTTCTGTTTTTTGGTAAACTATGCACCATATGAAACGTGCCGACCTCGTGTTTGCGTCGCTCTTCGTGCCCCTTGATTATCTCGCCCTCGTTGCAGCGGGCATCGCGGCGTACTCGCTCCGCTTCACGCCCATCTTCACCACCATCAAGCCCGTAATCTTTACGCTCGCGCTCGATCAGTACATTCGCGTCGTCCTTCCGCTTGCTGCACTCACCATTCTCATCTTTGCCATTACCGGTTTATACGCAATCCATCCGCGACGTATTGCCTCGGAAATGACACGCGTGATCACCGGCGTATCCACAGCGATTGCTGCAATTCTTGGAATTGCATTCTTCTCACTCACCCTTTTTGAATCCCGATTTATCGTGCTCGCTGCATGGGCTCTTTCCATCTGTTTTGTGCTCACAGTGCGCGTGTCCCTCCGATTGCTGCAACGCTCCCTGCGCAAATTTGGCATTGGCACCCATGCGGTTGCGATCATCGGAAAAACAAAAAGCGGAAACGAATTGAAGCGATTTTTTGAATCGCGTCCTGGCGTTGGGTACCGCGTGGTCGCACATGTCACACAATTCACCCCGGAAGCGCGAGACCATCTCCTCGATCTCCGCAAAAACGACAACCTCGACGCTGTGCTCCTTGCCGATTCCGACACCTCTCGCCTCGACGTTGCGGCATTGAAAGTATTTGCCGACACTCAGCACGTCACCTTTTTATACAGCGCCGATCTCTTTGCGGGCAGCACACTGCAACCAATCGTCCACACGTTTGCCGATCAACCGGTGATTGAAGTGCCAAAAACACCGCTCGATGGGTGGGGAGCAATTTATAAACGAATCGCTGATATCATTATTTCAGCTTTTCTTATCCTCATCACTCTGCCAATTCAGATACTCATCGCACTCGCAATCGTGATTGAAAATCCTGGACCGATTCTCTTCTCGCGTCCACGTGTTGGACAAGGCGGAAAAGAATTCGCGTTCATCAAGTTCCGATCCATGATTCGGAATGCTCATGCAATGCGCTTCGATCCCGAGTTTGTAAAAAAATACGGCAACGAACGGGAAGGCACGCCGCTATTTAAACTTCGCGACGATCCGCGCATCACTCGTGTTGGCCGATTCATCCGCGCATGGAGCCTAGACGAAATCCCACACTTTTACCTTGTTCTCATGGGATCAATGAGCCTTGTTGGCCCGCGACCGGAGCGGCCAGTATTTATTGAGGAATTTAGA
>CAZVBP010000043.1:0-8297 GCA_964625515.1 uncultured Gammaproteobacteria bacterium | reverse complement strand
AATCGGGGTTACCCTCAGTGAAATCGGTGAAGGCGGTTATGTTGAAGCGCCATTCTCCTTCACATCAGCGTACCATGTGCAGAGTTCGAGTGGTTCAGCCCCGTCGATACGGGCCCAAATGCGATACTCCCCCGCTGCTGGCACCACCATACCGCCAATACGCACAAGGAGGTTTGCATTTGGTCCTTTAATTTGCTGCTTGAACATCGTGCCTTTGTCCACCATCGTATTCGTGCCGTCGGTGACGTATACCTCCAAACTTGGTGTGTCGCCAAGATGCGTGAGACGCACGGCGAGATATCCGCGAAGAAGAATCTGCTCCCCCTTGGGAAACGTGGTGCGATCGAACACGTGCACGAATGTGTTGAGGCCGTTCACCGACTGCGTGGCAAGCTCACAGAGTAACGCGTACTCTTTGTTTGTTTGCATAATTACTCTGTCACCTCAACGATCGTGGGTTGCTCGATCGCAATATAATCTTCGTACCGCATGCTCACCGAATCGGTAAGGCTCCCCGCATTAAAATGAATGATTTCATTCTCGCTCAAGCGCCGATCACAGTATGTTTTTAATCCGATGATGGATCCGAGCGGCGGTACACTTCCGCGCACACATCCCGTCACTGTTTCCGGGTCTGGTGCGAAGCTGAACTTCTCCCCGATAATCGCGGTCACTTTTGCAGAACTCAATCTGAGATCTGCCGGCATGACGAACAGCCAATGATTCTTCGACTTGTTCCCTCGAATCACGAGCGCTTTCGCACCAGCGTGCATACTCACACCGCGAATCTCCGATGCTTCTTGGCTCGTCACCGTCGGCGCATGATGCTCGGCGTGATACTGCACACCGCGCGCATCCAGCAGCGCGATAATCTTTTGATATACCTCCGTCATAGCTCGCGAGGCGGGGCGTGGGAGCCCCGCCTATATCTAAGAATTACCCCTGAGTACCGTCGTCCTTCTTTTCCGTAAACTCAGCGTCTTTCGCCTCGTCTTTCTTTTCATCAGCGCCAGATTCCGGTGCTGTTGCGGATCCTGCAGCATTTGCGGCTGCGTCGTCCTTTGCATACATCGCGCCACCAACACGCTGCGCTTCTTTGGAGAGATCTTCCCCAGCGGCCTTGATCGCTTCCACGTCATCCGAATCCTTCACTTTCTTTACTGCCTCCATCTTTTCTTCCAAGATCTTCTTATCGTCGTCTGATACCTTCTCTTTATTATCTGCGAGCATCTTCTCCACGGTGTACACCATGGTGTCTGCAACGTTTCGCACTTCAATAAGCTCTTGCTTCTTCTTGTCCTCATCAGCGTGTGCTTCTGCATCCGCTTTCATCTTTTCAATTTCCTCTTTTGAGAGACCGCTCGATGATGTAATCGTGATCGTTTGCGCTTTGCCGGACGCTTTGTCGGTTGCCGAAACGTGAAGAATGCCGTTCGCATCAATGTCGAACTTCACCTCAATCTGCGGCACACCGCGCGGTGCGGGTGGAATTCCGGAAAGGTCGAACTGGCCGAGCACCTTGTTGTCGTTGAACATTGGGCGCTCACCCTGGCCCACGCGAATGGTTACCGCAGGCTGATTGTCCGACGCCGTGGAAAACACCTGCGACTTCGACGTTGGGATTGTGGTATTGCGATCAATAAGCTTCGTGAACACGCTGCCCATGGTTTCGATTCCAAGTGAAAGTGGCGCAACATCGAGAAGCAAGACGTCCTTCACGTCGCCTTGCAGCACACCGGCTTGCACTGCCGCTCCAACCGCAACAACCTCGTCTGGATTCACCGTAACATTCGGTTTCTTTCCAAAAAATGCCTCAACCTTCGAAAGGACGAGCGGCATGCGCGTCATTCCGCCAACCATCACAATCTCGCCAATATCGCTGTTCGATACTTTTGCATCCGCAAGCGCTTTCTTTACTGGCTCCATGGTTTTGTCGACGAGTCCGCCCACAAGCTCTTCCAACTTTGCGCGGGAAAGGCTCATCACCAAGTGCTTCGGCCCTTCTGCGCCAGACGTGATGAACGGCTGGTTGATTTCCGTGGTCTGAGCCGTGGACAATTCAATTTTCGCGCGCTCTGCCGCATCTTTAATGCGCTGCATTGCAAGCGCGTCGCCGGAGAGGTCGATACCCTCGAGCTTCTTAAACTCATCCAAAATCCACTTCATGATGGTGAGATCGAAGTCGTCGCCACCAAGATGCGTATCGCCGTTTGTCGCCAGTACCTCGACCGTGCCTTCCGAAACATCAAGCACGGAAACGTCGAACGTTCCACCGCCAAGATCGTACACAACGATCTTCTGACCAACTTTCTTATCAAAACCGTATGCAAGCGCTGCCGCCGTTGGCTCGTTGATGATGCGGAGCACTTTCAAGCCCGCAATCTCACCCGCATCCTTTGTGGCCTGGCGCTGCGCATCGTCGAAGTATGCCGGCACCGTGATGACGGCTTCCGTGATCTTCTCCCCCGTGCGCTCCTCGGCATCCGCCTTGAGCTTCGCAAGCACCATCGCGGAGATTTCTTGTGGTGACGACTTCTTGTCACCGAGCGTGATTGCAACACCCTCCCCACGCGCCGTGATTTCAAACGGCATCAACTTCAAATCGCGCTGCACTTCTTCATCGGTAAACCGTCGACCGATCAATCGCTTAATGGAGTACAACGTATTCTTTGGGTTCGTCACTGCCTGGCGCTTCGCTGGCTGACCAACGAGCCGTTCCCCACTCTTGCTCACCGCAATAATCGACGGCGTCGTCCGCATCCCCTCCTTATTTTCCAGCACCTTCGGCTGCCCTCCCTCCATCACTGCCATGCATGAGTTTGTCGTCCCTAAGTCAATTCCGAGAATCTTAGACATAGATATTATTTACGCTGATTGGTGAATGATTAACGCTGATTCACGATAACTTTCGCCGGCCTCAGCACCACGTCGCCGATCTTCCAACCCTTGATCAACTCTTCCACGATCTCGTGTTCCTTCTTGCCGGGTTCGCTTCGCGAGCCGCCGCTTTCGTGGAGGTTGGGGTCGAATTGCGCACCGACGGAGATGATGGGTTCAACGCCCATGTTTTTCATTGCCTCCGCGAATTGACGTTCGATGTGACTGATGCCCTGGAACCAGGTGTCGAATTTCTTTTTGAATTCATCGGAGCAGTCGGCAAGATCGGGAACGTGTTTCATCACATAGCCGAAGTTGTCGATGACGGGGAGAAGATCTTCAGCGAGGCTTGATCGCACGCGGCGGCGATCGCTTTCGCGTGCTTGCGCATTCTGCTTCTGCAAATTTTCGTAGTCGGCGAGGGCGCGCTTCCATCCGGAAAGATACTCGGCGTTTTGCGCAACAAGATCGGGCTGGTCGGTGGGATCCGATGCGGGAGGAGTCGATGCTGCTGGTGCAACCGTCTCATCGATCACATCATTATCCGATCCTGCCGCTGATCCTGTATTTTGTGTTTCGTCATTCATAGCGTTTTAGTAAACATCGAAAATAGGCGAGACGAGGAAGTTCTAACTTTCTTCTAAAATGCGTTTTGCCTCCTCCAGCAATGCGACGTTCCGTGCGTAGTTCATGCGGAGTGGGCCGACGATGGAGAGCACGCCAATCTCGCCGTTCGGGAGCTGATGACGCACGATGACGGTGGCGAGGCGCTTGCCCATGGGGCTTTCTTCCCCAAGAAGAATGCGCACTTCGCTTGGCGCAACCGACATCACGTTCGTGGCGTCGCGCTCCAAGCGCTCGATATCTTCGGCAAGCGCCAAGAGCATGTTGCTCTCCTGGAAGTCTGGCTTGCGCAGCAGGTTTGCCACACCAAGCGCAGACGTTTGATGCTCACTCGTCATCACCACTGCCTCGCCAGAAAGATCGGCGAGCCGACGGCCGAGCGTTTGCACTTTGGATTCTAAGCTCCGCACCTGATCAATCGCATCCCGCAATTCCGACGACGCTTTGGGCGCGACCCGCGGACGAAGGAAGTTCGCCAGGTAATAGCGATAGCCTTCCTCGGTGGGCACGCGGCCCGACGATGTGTGCGGCGAGTATAAATATCCTTCTTCCTCGAGCGCCATCATGTCGTTGCGCACCGTGGCCGGCGAGCAGTCCAAGTGGTGCCGCGCGCACAAATATTGCGAGCTCACGGGCTCCGCAGTTTGCACATATTCGTCCACCAAAAGGCGGAGAATTTGGGATTGACGAGCGTTCATGGCATTGCAAACAAAATTAGCACTCTCTAGTATAGAGTGCTAAAAAAGACCTGTCAACGATTATGGAGCGTAGCGCTTATCGAGCTGTGGATTCTTCTGTTCTTGGTCTAATTCTGCCCGTAATCGATGATAGTTTTCGGAAACGGAAACTGCCCCATCGAGGGCGAGCAAGCGATCTCGTATCTCCGCGATTCGTACTGCGTCGCGCTTTTGACGTGCCTCGCGTGCTGCGGTCGATGCTGGTGATTCGGGAGCGGAGTCGGAAGTGTGCTCAGGGTTGTGCTCTGTGTCGATGATCGCGGGATCCTGCTCCGCCGCATCACGAGCGACCTCGGGCGCAGCTTTAACCTCCGCTTTTCGATACAGCGCCTCTGGCCGACCTTCATGATGCACGGTGTCACGCATAAACTTATTCATTATTCATCCAGTGCATGTACATCTTTGCCAAGCCGGTCCATGACGTCTTTTTCGTCTTCTTGCTCTCCAAAAACTCCGCAAAGCGCTCGCCGGAAAGGATGCTCGGCACAATCACAAACGTCGCACCCAAATCATAGCACCGCTTGGCGTCGCCGGACGATTTCACCGTCACCACCGCCGTCGCCTTACTATGACGATGACGCAAGTAATCGAGCACCATATCGTTGATCGCCATGTCGGGAATGGTGGAAATGAGCAATCGCGCTTTGTCGGCGCGCACCATATTCAGCACGTCATCGCTCCCCACGTCGCCATACATCACCGGCTTCCCCTCTGCGAGCAGCGCCTCCACTACCACCGGATTAAAATCGACGATGCGATAATCGTCCGTCATCTTTTCAATGCTCGGCAAAATCTCTCGTCCCATCCTATCGTACCCAAGCATCACCACTTCCGTTCCCACATGATGCACGGTGTCGTGCTCTTTTTTCTTCGACGGGAAGCGCTTGTCGAACATTTCGTAAATACGCTCATTATAGGAAACCAGATACGATGAACCGGCAATGGTGACGAGACCGACGATCGTGGCGAGCGTCATTGCCTCGGGCACCACAAACCCTCCCGCAACACCGGCCGCCAACATGATGAACGAAAACTCGCTGATCTGCGCCACCGTGGTTCCGGCCAAGAACGCCGTGCGCGGATGGTAGCCCATGAAGCGCATGATGATTTGCGCAATCAGTGGATTGCCGATGAGCACGTACACGCCAAGCACGATCGCTGGAACGACCAAGCCGCCCACCGATCCCATCGTGAGGTGCGTGCCGAGCACAATGAAGAAGATCACGAGAAAGAAGTCGCGGAGCGAGCGAATCTTCGCTTCAATCTCGTGCTGAAAGCCAGTGCCCGCGAGGGAAACGCCCGCAAGCAGCGCACCGCTTTCAATGCCAAAGCCAAAATATTGCAACGCGCTCGCCACCATGAAGCACCACCCAAGCGCCATGAGAAACAGGAGCTCCTGGCTCCGCGCTGCATACGCAAAAACTCTCGGCACCACAAGCTTCGCCACCACCCAGAGCACAAACACCGTCACGATTCCCTTCACCAGCGAAAACGAAAGAATGGTCTGTACGTTCCCGCCGTCGTTCATCGCCGCAAGCACGAGGAGAATCACCATTGCGATAAGATCTTGCACAATGAGCATGCCCACTGCGATTCGGCCGTACAATCTGTCGAGATCTTCTTTATCCGTGAGCAGCTTAACGATGATGATCGTCGATGAAAACGAAAAGGCCACGCCCAAAAAGAGCGACGTCCCGAACGGAATATTCATCGCAAGCCCAATGCCCGTGCCCACCACGGACGTCACGATCACCTGCGCCAACCCGGCCACAATCGCCACACGCCCCACATCTTTCACATTCCGCCAGTTCAAGTTGAGGCCCACGATGAAGAGCAAAAACGCAATGCCGATCGACGACATGGTTTCAAACACATCCGCCGACTGCGCAAGGCCGAGCACGCCCGGCCCTACCACGATGCCGGTGGCGATGTAGGCGATGATCAGCGGCTGACGGAGCTTGTATGCAACAAGCGAAAATAGCCCTGCCGTCATCATCACGGCTGCAATTTCTAAAAAGAGTGGATTCACCATACACGATGCTCGATTTCCTCAATTGTACCATGCGCGTTGTCATCATTCTCCGTGTTTGCTACCGTCTTCCTCGGAGGTGTCCATGACCGGTTCCCCTGATTCCAATACTCCCCGTTCCGTCGATCTCTTCACGCGAGAAGGACCACGGAAGTTCTGCAGAATTCAGCGCATCGACGGTGCGCATCCCCTGTTGTTCGCACAGAGTGCCAAGATTGGCTACACCCCGATGCGAGACAATGGTCCGAGCTTCGAGCCTATCCTTCATCTCGTCCTCACGGGTGTGCGAGCGGATGCGACTGCCCACACAGAGCTCTCGCGATACAAGACGCTGATCGACGTGCTGAGCATCGAGGTGCACCGCGAGTCTCCCGTCCAGTACAGGATGCGCACCGTGATCCTGCTCGTACGAACAAGCGACGCCGACAAGCTCGCGGGCATCCTCTGGCAGCTTGCAGCAGACAAGTCCACCATCATCGGCAGTCTCGCGCACGTGGCCACCGGCCAACTCGAGAATACGTATCCGCCAATGGCGTGCAGACGCGTGTTCGTGGATCGGGACGGCGAGACGATGACGGCGTTCATCGCACTGCACGTCAACTTTCAGGACATGCCCGGTATGATGCCCGACTGGGTGCATTCCGACATTGTCCGAGTGGATGACGTAACGGTGAATGACGATGAGGACGTGGTGGCGAATCTCCACGTGCTCAACAACTTCGCAACGATCTGGGAACGGTACTTCGACCCGGATCGGCACAATCGGCGCAAGGTACGCTGATCCCACGCTCCTCACGCAACCCCCGCACGCAGTCCCGCCGCTCTCGAGTGGTAAGACTCTGTCGCGGGGGTTGGTTGTTTGCACTTCCCGTTCTTCCTGCTATACTTTCATCGGTTTTCGTGGTCACGACACTGCAGTCAGGATCACTATCGTGTGTGAAAAGCGATTAAGAATCGCGTCAGAAATAACGGCCCTATCGTCTAACGGTTAGGACAGAGGCTTCTCAAGCCTTAAATCCGGGTTCGATTCCCGGTAGGGTCACCATCGCCGAGTTCGGCGACCCACAGAGCTCCCTGAAAGGGGAGTTTTGTGTTATGTCAGCTACTTTTTGGTCGGTGACGGTGACGTTCATGAAGAGTTTTTTGATAATGAAATCCAAGTCGGCCATTGCGTCGATTTTTGGTATAAGGTAAGCGATATTTTGGAAGAGTTCATGAAACTCCTCGTATGTCGCAAGTGCGCCCTTTGCGTTGTCCTTTCGTGCTTTGAGTTTTTGGATTTTCTTTTCGAGCTCTTTGGATTTTTCAAGGTGGATTTTCATGTCGCTCTTATACTCGCGTTCAAGCACCTTATCGCCTTTGTCTTTGCGGATGAGCTCTTTCATGTCCTCGACCCGCTCCTCGGCGTGACGCTTTTGTGCGAAAAACGAGCGGAGCTCTTTGTCGCGTTCCTTGTCGTCCTCGGCAAGCACCTTCTCCATCTCCTTCACATAGTGCTGGTAACCCTTCTCGGTGAGGAGTGGATGGTGGGTGAGAAAGTCGGTGAGCGCGTCGATTATGACGTAGGCGCGAGTAGATTTGCCCTTTGATTTACACCCTTTCGTATCGCAACGGAAATAGTAATAGTTCTTTGTAATACCCGTGGACATGACCTTGCTGCAGTTGCCGCAGATGATGAACTTCTGCATGAGCGCGGCCTGCGTGCTTTCTCGCGGAGCGAACACTTTGGTGAGGTCGATGCCCATTTTTCCACCCTCCTGCTTGTAGAGCTTCTCGTAATCGTCAATAGAAATGGCGGGTACAAAGTCGTATTTCTCAAAGAGATTTTCGTACTGGCCGCCGAACTTCATAGCACCGACATAGAGCGCATCGTGCAAAATACCCGAAACGAACTTGTCGTCTATTTTCATGTCGCGGTGCTTTGTGTGTGCGGTTTGTACGGGATAGCCGCGCTCCTGCAAGTGCGTGGCAATCTCCTTTAGCGATTTACCTTCAAGTCGCAAGCGAAAAACGTCCTTGATGAGCTCGTG
>CAZVBP010000042.1:0-8526 GCA_964625515.1 uncultured Gammaproteobacteria bacterium | reverse complement strand
CCATTCCTCACACCATCATGCATCGAAAAGAACTCCTAATTCCTGCGCTCTTTGCAACAACCGCAATGATGTGTCACCCCCTTGCCGGCGTTCCCGCAATCATGTTTGTCGTCATCGCGCTCCTTCGCGAACATCGATGGCTGACGATGGGAGCAGGAATTCTCACCGCGGTGCTCCTGCCTGCGATGTTCGTCATTCAAGCGCTCCTCAATCATGCACCAATCTCCCTCACGCTCGACCGACTCTGGCAGCTGCACATACTCCCCATCACCGGCTTCTTGGCGAGCAACGGCAATCCGTGGCTCGACGCCCTGTATCTCATTGGAAGCAATACGTTCATCATCATCGGCGTGCTCGCGATCATCGGTTTTGTTGCAACAAAGCGTCATCGCTCACCGGTGCAATCGGCGGGAGGCATCGTGGCGCTCGCGCTCATCATCGGTTTTGTGATCACGGCACTCGGTATTGATTTCACCTATCTTATTTCGTACGAACGCCAAGACTTTGCGCTGCGCTTTCTCACGCTGGCAAGTATCTTTGCACTTCCACTTGCCGAAGCCGGCATTGCCGCAATTGGAGCACGGCTTCCCACATTCACGTCGCCGGGAATCGCGCTCATCATCGTCGCAGTCGCCTGTGCCGCAACGTATACCGCATATCCACGACATGACGGCTATGCACGATCTGCCGCATTTAACGTGAGCGCTGCGGACATCCATACCGTCTACGCGATCAATCGACGTGAATCATCTCCCGTCGACTATATCGTGCTTGCAAATCAGGCAACGTCATCTGCCGCACTCCAAGAATTTGGATTTCTTCACTATTATCCACACGATATTTTCTACTATCCAATCCCAACCGGCGATCCATTGTATCAACGCTTTCTCGCAATGGTCGACCAGGACCCATCGCGACAAACGATCGACGATGCACTCGCAATCACCGGCGCATCAACCGCATATTTTGTGGTGAGCGAGTATTGGTGGAAAAGCGATGCGATTATCGAAAATGCGAAACAGACAGCGGACGAATGGTTTGCGGTCGATGACGGGAAGACAACGATTTTCATCTATCAGCGCGCAATCCCTTCTGCGCAATCTCTGTAAGCAGCGCAACAAGCTTTGCTCCGTATTCCGCCAACACAAACGGGGCGATGCTTGCTTGAACACGCTCGGATCTGTGTGCAAATTCGTGTTTTTTTCCGTTCATTTCCTCAAGTGCTCGAACCAAATCATCAGCATCACCGGGCGAGAACAATACCCCGGTCTCACCCTCCACAACCAGCTCGCCCACGCCGCCAATGCGCGATGCAATAATCGGAACGCCCATGGAGAGTGCCTCGTAAATGACGGTTGGAGAATTTTCATAACACAAACTCGGCACCACCACCGCATCCACCGATGCCATGCACGACATCACCTCTTGTGGTGCCATATAGCCTAAAAACATCACACGAGCATCTTGCGCGGCACGAGCTTCAACCATTGCCCGCATTGGCCCACCCCCAACAATCAATAACCGCGCATCAAAAGAAAGTTTTGCAAACGTATCGAGAAGAAAAAGGAGACCCTTGTGATACCCGAGCTGACCAACGAAAAGAAGTTTGAGCGGCCCTTCAACGCTCCGAGCATGCATGAGCGGAGAGAGCTCAGGGGACGGATTTGGCAAAATACGAACGATGCTCTTTGAAAAAAACTTTGCATGACGATATTCGTCTGCAAGGAATTGCGACGGTGAAATCACGAGCGACGGCGATCCGAGACGCGCACGACAAATCGCTCGATACAACCGGTACGCCCACGCGGCATACCATGGTTCACGCTCTTTCCCGTGAATCCGAAGTCCCGATGGGGTAATCAACTGAAGATCATGGAGCACATGTGCGTGAGGGATGCCCGCGGCGCGAATTGCCGCCGGGATACGCAAGCCGAGTCCTTTCAAATTATGCGTTATAACCACATCAGGCGCTTCATCGGCCAAAATCGTACGCACAACATGCGCACCTCGCCAACAAAATGCGTCGATGATGTGCCAGAGCAATCGCACTGGTGCACGATGAAGATAATCGTCGAGTGTAAAATAAACATTCGTGGGGAAAAACCGATACACACGCTCCACACTCAGCGTGCCGAGCGTCACACCGCGACCACGCGCTCGCGGATGGCCGGTAATCACAAAAACGTCATGGCCCATGGCAAGCAATTGCTCCACCGTGCGCACCACCACATTTTCCGCGCCACCGCGCGTATATGGAGGATAGATGTTGGTTATAATGCCAATTTTCATATGCGCATCCTATCGTATCACCGAGTGATACACCTGCAGCAGCCGCTCTGCAACCACGCGATCATCATACTCCGCAAGGGCACGAGCACGAGCCCGCGCGCCACACGCAGCGGCAAATGCAGGATCAGCACAGAAACGATCAAGCGCGCGTGCAAGCGCATCAGCGTCGCCTGGTGGAACACGAAGTCCTGTTTCTTCCGGCAGCACAAGCGTGCGCATGCCAGGCAAATCAGAAACGACACTCGGGATGCCCGTGGCCATCGCCTCAAGGGTCACAATACCAAACGCCTCGCCTTCGTGGATGGACGGGAGCACATGCACATCTGCCACCTGATACGCGAACGGAAGATCCTCATGCGGAATTGATCCGACGAAATGCACGCGGTCGGAAATGCGAAGATCCTGTGCGAGCTTCTCATACGCCACACGACAATCTCCATCACCCACCACCATCACCTGCCACGGCGCGGTCATTGCCGCACACGCGCGCAACAATACGTCGACCCCTTTAAATGCGTGCGCCCGATCGAGCCCTCCCACAAAGAGCACCGTTGGAATATGCGCGTCGAGGCCAAATCGATTCCGCACCACAGCACGATCGTTGCTCGGAACAAACCGCGTGGTATCCACGCCAAACGGAATCACCGTCCGTACACGATGATGCACATGATGATGCTCCGCGTACTCCGATGAGCTCACAAGGACGGTTGATGCACAGCGGAAAATGATCGGCTGGAACACTGCCCGATACACACGAAAGATCACCCCAAGCATCCCCGACGCCTTCGGTTTCATGTGATACGTCACCACAAGCGGAATGCGATGCAATCGTGCGGCAAGTGCAACAATGAGGTCGCTCCCAAAAAACGGATAATGCAGATGAATCACATCAAATCCGCGAAGCGCTCGGAACAGCGAAGGAAGGACCGCGCCATTCCCCCATCGATACCACGGCTGCAATCGATGAACCCCCGTTTCATTCGCCCGCTCCGATGCCCCTTGCGCTGGCGTAAACACCTGCGCATCAACACCGAGCGCGCGCAGCTGCCGCATATCGTGTGCCGCAACAGTACCCATACCTCCTCGATAGGGTGGAAAAACGGGGCACACAATCGCAATGCGCAATGGTCGATCCACACTTATTCGTGTTTCGCGCGATCAATCGCAATAGCGCGAACAAGTTCCGTCATCTCCTCACGCGTCTTCTGCTC
The DNA here is from genome assembly GCA_964625515.1 of uncultured Gammaproteobacteria bacterium. Lineage (GTDB taxonomy): Bacteria > Patescibacteriota > Patescibacteriia > UBA9934 > UBA9934 > CAIKHN01. Next base: position 5,026 of record CAZVBP010000042.1, on the reverse strand, counting down.
ACGCACCATAAGGCGATGAACGGCGTACAAGAGAAACACAACCGATAAGTACACAAGTAAATCGGCGCCCCTGCCAACACCAACTGCCTCGGCAATCGCGTCCGTTCCCTGCGGCATGAGCGCAACGCCGATCACCACACACCACACGAGCGACCATGCAATGACCCAATATCGAGACACTTCTTTCTTGTTGTATTGTCGAAGCGCGCGCGTAATGACGATGACGGAGAAGACGATGAGAAATATTTGAAATGCCATAGCGATTACCCAACGATTTTTTTCTTGAGAATATCTTTTGCCGTCATCATTGCTTGCATTGTGGACTGGCCTTTATGCAACGTTTCTGCAGAATAGGTGATAGTCACCGCACGCTCCACATACCGAAGCCGGCGTGCCTGCACAAGATCGACAATCTCGGACGCATGCGCCATCCGATCAAGCGTGATGCGGATATCCTGTGCCGCGCGCCGCGAGAAGGCACGGAATCCATTGTGCGTATCCGTCACCCGAATACCCGAAAGCATCACGGTAAAGAGCGTGCCAAGCCGAACCATCATCTTGCGAACAATCGGCATATCTTTCACTGGCTTCCCCAGAAATCGCGATCCTAACACCACATCAGCTTCGTCGCGAACGATAGGATCAATCATGCTCGGTATTTCGCTGCCCAACATCTGGCCATCGGCGTCAAAGTGGACGATGACGTCTGCCGAGAGGACACGAAGCGCATAATCGGTGCCTGTTTGCAATGCAGCACCCTGCCCTCGATTGAGCACATGACGCAACACCATCGCACCCGCGTTGCGCGCCACAGTTCCTGTTGCATCGCGCGAGCAATCGTCCACCACAACCACGGCGTTCACAAACGCAAGCGCATCGCGCACCGCAGCGGCAACACGTTTCTCCTCGTTATACGCCGGAATAACCGCAACAACATGCATAGTGCGACTATAGTGACCAGCTAGCCGCCGTCGGTCAAGAGAAGCTTATTTGCACGCACATAATCGATCGTTTTTGCCAAGCCATCATCTAATCGCACGAGTGGAATCCACCCAAGTTGCTCACGAGCCTTTGAAAGATCAGGGAGCCCCATACGTGTGAGATACGGCGGCGCCTCCTCGTACACAATCTCCGACGAACTCTCGGAAAGCGCAATGATGTCTGCCGCAATCTGCTTCATTGGCAATTCCACATCGCTTCCAACGTTCACCGGACCAATCGACGGATCTGCGTTCATCAAGCGAAGCAACGCATCCACAACATCGGAAACATAAATGAGCGCTGTACTCGTGGACGCGTCGCCTGCAATGGTGAGCGGCTTATTCTCGAGCGCTGCGAGCACAAAATCCGGAATTTGATGACCATGAAAGAGCGGCATGCGCGGGCCAAACGTGCGGAAGATGCGTGCAATTTTCACATCAAGATGATGGACGTCGCCATACGTGTACGTCATCGTTTCCGCAAATCGCTTGCCCTCATTGTACGGCGCACGCGGCGTGAGATGATCCACAATTCCCGTATCCGATTCTGCGAATGTCTTCCGATCATCCGTGCGATTGCCATACACCACCGCACTCGACGCGAGCAAGAACTTCGCCGAATATTTCACCGCAAGATCGAGCATGTTTCGCGTTCCAATACCGTTCGTGAGGAGTGATGGGATGCGATATTGCTCAAATCCTTTTGCCACCGTGGGCATGGCAAGATGATAGATTTCCTGCACGCCAAGAAATTGCACTTTGAACGGCTCAAGCTCGGGGAACGATGCGAGATCAAACGGCTCATTAATATCGATCCGTAAAAACTGAAAGTTGGGATTGCGCAACAAGCCTTCGATGTTCCGTACGTGTCCTGTGGAAAAGTTATCAATACAAATCACCCGTTTCCCTGCGCGCAACAGCGCTTCACAAAGAAACGATCCAATAAATCCTGCACCTCCTGTCACCACTGCTGTTTGTTGTTCAAGCGACATAGAAAAGAGTTACCACACGGTAAAGAATGGCGCTCCAACGCCGCCAAACGTTGGCGCACGCCATGATCCCAGAATCGTCACTGCATCCGACGACATCATGGTAATCATGCCGCCATCCACGTTTTCAAACGCGATGAGATCGTTCTGCCCGTCCATATCGAGTTCAACAGCGCCGACAGAATTTCCCGTCAACGCCTGATGGTACAATGTCGTCATCCCAATCAACGCACCGATCGTTGTGAATTCGCGAAGATCGCGCGTGCCCGTGCGTGACGATACAAGAACGCTGTCGCGCGAATCACCGTCACGATCTGCGCCCGTCACGCTAATGCTCGTGGCGCCAACATACGGAACAAAGTCCACAAGATATGTTCCATCGTTGTCGTACAGCGCAACATGCGCAACACCGTCGATGATGCCCGTGACCGCAAACTCCACGGCGTAATCATCATCGTAATCGAGCGTCGTCACCTCAAGCGCCGACGATGCTGGGAATCGATCTGCCGCGAAGCGCAACACCTCTTCACCATTCGCAGTCCATGCCACGATGTCCTGACTTACACCACTTCCGATCGAAGTCACAATCTCTTCAATCTCGTCGCCATCCACATCCCCCGTGGCAACAAACACGCCGCGCGATGACGATGGATCGTACGCAAAGAATTGCTGAATGAGCGATCCTGTCGCACTGAACACACGCACATGCGGACCACCGCCCTCACCTGCGCCCGTCACGATTTCTGGGATCATCAAATCTTCATCGTAATTCAATGTAGTGACGTGAACGCCACCACGGAAATTGCTCGCATATGCCGCAAACGACGCATATTCGGCTCCATTCGCACGATACATCCGTACGGTTGGCTCCACCCCTGCTGGCGCGCCAAATGCCACAAACGAATACTGCAACACGCTGTCCTCATCAATCGACGAGTCAACGGCAGGCGTCGACACCGAATCCGATGTATTCGATGCTGCATCATCGCTCGCCACACTATCGACCGTCTCCGATGCGGGAGCATATGCCGCAGCAAGCTCCAGGGCTCGCGCAATATTTAATCGGCCTGCACCAAGCTCTCCCGTGAGATAGCCGTCGATACGAATGGGATCAACCGAGAGCTTCAAGATGTTTCGCACGTCACTCGCCGAAAGCGATGGGAACTCCGCGAATAACAGCGCTGCAGCACCAGCCACAAGCGGTGATGCCATCGACGTGCCGTTCCACGGACCAACGTAGAGATCCGCATGGCGCGCGGTGCCGTCTTCGTAGCCGAGGCCGTACACATTCGTGCCTGGCGCTGCCACATCGGCGCAACTTCGTCCGAAGTTTGTAAACGAAGCCCCTCGATCGTCTTCGTCCGATGCGGTCACGCCAATCACCCAATCATCTGCCGATCCACGCAAACATGCGGGATACACTGGGTCAAGATCCGTATCGCGCGCCTCATTCCCCAGCGCAGCCACAATCACCACATCGTTCGTAAACGCATCTTTCACCGCATTTTGCAGCGCAGTGTGTGCCTCGTTCCCTGCAAAGCTCAAGTTGATCACCTTTGCGCCGTTGCGCAATGCATACCGAATCGCGTTTGCCGCATCGTGCTCTGTGCCGCCACCCTGATCGTCGAGCATGCGCACCGGCATCAACTGCACATCCCAATTCACACCAGAATATCCCAGCGCATTATTGCCGACCGCGCCAATCTGACCGGCCACGAGCGTTCCGTGCGATGCAACGTCACTCGATGTGCTCGCGCCAAAGCCTGGAGAAGGATCGTTATCGTTCTCAATAAAATCCCACCCGTGCACATCGTCCACAAATCCATTGCCGTCATCGTCCACACCGTTCTCCGCAATTTCACGCGTATTCGTCCACACATTCCCCGCAATATCTTCGTGGTCAAGATCAAGGCCTGTATCCAACACCGCAACAATGATCGTTGACGATCCCGTCGTCACATCCCACGCCGCAGGAGCAGCAATTGCATCAAGATACCAAGCGTCGTCCAAATACGGATCGTCGGGCGTTTGCGCCAAAACCTGCAACGGCATCGCAATGATCACAAGGCTGAACGCTACACGACGTGCAAAAGAAAAAATCATCATAGAATATGCACAGTATTGCACAGTTGTTTCTGCAAACAAAAGCGCGGTACCCACAGGCACCGCGCTGGGAACTTATTCTTGCAAAACACACGCATCGTACCGCTCGTCCCGCTCTTGTTCAATCGCATCACCGGTCTCTGGCGCCAACGTTGCCGCCACAGAATAGTGCGCCTTGCCCTGATCACACTTGCCGTCTGCAAAATACCAATTCCCAAGTGAAATCATGGTCCACGGCGTTTGGCCAAACTTCGCATACGCTTCATCGAGCAATGTCTTCACCTCCGTGGTCCGTTCAGGGTAATACGTCTGCAAGAATTCGATGTAGTCGCGATAGTATTCCTCGCTGTGCATGAGGGAAAGCGCTTGTTTGAACGCGCCCTCTGCCGGCTCAAAATCCTTCATCATCACCAAAACATTCGCATACGCATTCCACGCAACGTATGAGTTTGACGATTGATCCAACACCTTTTCATACATCTCACGCGATGCCACCAGGTCACCAAGAAGGTATTTGTTCTCTGCAATCACAAAATACAGAAGCTCATCAACATCAGCACCGGACTGTTCTGCGGCAGCAATCGATGCTTCTGCGGTGGCAATCTTCTGCATCACGAGTGCACGCGTGGCATCATCCATTTGTACGGTAATCGTGGTGGTAAGCCCGTAGTACGGATTCGTAAGCCGTGGCCAAAATTGCCACAACCCATAGGCCGCTACGAGAAGCACAACCACGCCAGAAATCACCAAAACACCTTGTTTTCGAGTCAATTTCATACGGTGGCCAGTGTAACCCAAAACCGTATTTGATGCGAGCATCCTACCCATTCACCTCGTCCCGTGTCTTCATGACATCCATGTGCACATCAATGTCGTTGGCGTGGTCAACGTCGCTCCCAAACGAGAAGTGACTCCACGCCGTCACCGGCACATCAATGACGTAATCCGCCCAAC
>CAZVBP010000041.1:1848-8779 GCA_964625515.1 uncultured Gammaproteobacteria bacterium | reverse complement strand
GCCCAGAGAAACAGCTGACACTAGCAGAAAAATGGGGTTTTGGCAAATGCAGGGAGAACAAGGTATTCTGCGGGGGTTGTGAAAAAGCCAAAGATTATCGCAATTGTGGGGCCAACGGCATGCGGAAAGACCGGCATGGGCATTGCGATTGCGAAGCGTGTAGGTGGGGAAGTGATTGCGGCGGATTCTCGCACGGTGTATCGGGGGATGGACGTGGGGACGGCGAAGGTTGAGGGGGAGGGAGGAGGGCGAGGGGTGAAAGGCGAGGGGCAGAGGGAGGAGGGCTGGGATGTGCACCGACTTTTTGTGAAACCTCCATGCACGGTTGAGGGGATTCCGCATTGGGGAATCGACCTTGTGGAGCCCGATGAACCGTTTTCGGTTTCTGATTTTCAAACGTATGCGGATGAAAAGATTCGCGAGATTTGTGCTCGAGGAAATGTGCCGATTTTGGTGGGGGGCACGGGGCTGTATATTCGTGCGGTGATTGACCGGCCGAATTTTGGCGGAGCTGTTCCGAGCGCGGAGCTGCGCGCAGAAATTGAGAGAATGACCGATAATGAGATTTGGGAAGCGATTGCGGCGCTTGATCCCGACGCTGCCGCAGCGATCGACGATCAGAACCGGCGGCGCTTGGTGCGCGCGCTCGAAATTTTGCGCACGAACGGTGGTACGCTTGCGGATCATCAGGAGTTTGGCGAGCCGCTGTATGACGCGCTCCAGATTGGCATCGATATCGATCGCGAAGCGCTGTATGCCCGCATCGACCAGCGGGTAGACGAAATGGTCGCCAAGGGCCTCGTTGATGAGGTGCGCGTGCTCATGGAGAAATACGGCGCCGATTCGGTGGCGATGACGGGAATCGGCTATCGACAGATTGTTCAATTTTTCGAAAAAAAGATGTCGTTGCGCGACGCCGTGCTGCGCATCAAATACGACACGCGCCATTACGCAAAACGCCAGGAAACATGGTTCCGGCGTGATGCGCGTATCGTGTGGGTGCGGTCGGTGGAGGAGGCTGTGGGGGTAGTGGAGGGGTGGGCGTGAGTGTTGTGATTGTGATTGTGCTCAGTTGTGCTCATACGAGAATCTTTGTGCTCAGGGATACAATCACCTTCACGGAGCACACCTGAGCACACTTGAGCACATCTGAGCACATTTCACCTTCACGTTTCTCACCACACCACATCTCATCACAGACACCGTCGCAAAGCTTCTTCAGCTCGCGCAGGATCTGCATTTCCCTTTGACGCTTTCATAATCTGGCCAAGGAAGAACGGGAGAAGTTTTGTTTCGCCTGCTTTGTAGCGTGCAACTTCGTTTGGATGAGCATCGATGACTGCGGTCACAATGCTTTCGAGCGCATCATCCGAGTGCGCTTCTGCCCCACCCAGTGATTCGATGACATCAGTAGGATCGAGTCCATCGCGTTCCATGAGCGTGAGGACCTCGACACCTTTTTGTGCAGTCAGCTTTTTCGTTGCGATGAGCGACAGGAACTCTGCAAAGTTTTCTGGCGTTGTCTTCACGTCGTCAAACGATTTCCCTTGCGCCGAGAGGATTCCGGTGAATTTGGTGAGGAGCCAAGTGGTGACGAGTTTGGCATACTTTTCTTTCTGCGTATCATCCTGCGCGTCTGCGACCCATGTTCCAAGCTCTGAGAAAGTCGCTTCCGTAAAATCCGCGAGTGCGCGGTCGTCAACAATTTGTCGGGCGTCGATGGGCTTGAGGCCGTACTCTTGAATGAATCGTGCACGTTTTGCCGTAGGAAGCTCGGGAAGTGATTCGCGAATTTCTGCGGTGATGGCGCGTAGATCAAGCGGTGGGATGTCTGGCTCCGGGAAATAGCGATAATCGGCAGAATCTTCCTTGGTGCGCTGTGCATCGGTGGTTTGCGTGGCATCGTTCCATCCACGAGTCGTGGTGACGGTGGGCGGTGTGCCTGCGTTCCACAATTCAGTTTGTCGCGCAATTTCGTACTGAATCGCGCGTTCAATTGCGCGGAAGGAGTTGATGTTCTTGATTTCTGTTTTTGGATGCAGCGGACCAGTTGGCACGCCGTTTTCGTCTGCCTCACGAAGCGACACATTCACGTCGCACCGCAAATGACCTCGCTCAAGATCGCCATCGGAAATACCAAGGGTGCGGACCAGGAGACGAAGCTCTTGCACATATGCCTTTGCTTCTGCGGCGTTGTGAAAATCCGGTCTCGTCACAATTTCGCACAACGGAACGCTCGATCGATTAAAGTCAATGAAGCTTTTGCCGTCATTGCCGTGGATATTCTTTGCAGAGTCTTCCTCAAGATGCATGCGTTCAATGCCGATGGTGACGGGTGCTGCGCCGGGAACATCGATCTCCACCGTGCCGTTCGTCATGATGGGGAGATCGAACTGGGAAATTTGGTATGCCTTTGGGAGATCCGGGTAAAAATAGTTTTTGCGATCAAATTTGGAATGCTCCGCGATTGTTCCATTGAGTGCAATGCCAAGGAGGACGGCAAAGCGAATTGCTTCCGCGTTTGGCACGGGGAGTGTTCCTGGATGACCGGTACAGGTAGCACACACGGTGGTGTTTGGAGTGCGATCAGTGCCGTGTGCCAAACATCCACAAAACATCTTGGTGACGGTGCGGAGCTCGATGTGGGTTTCAAGGCCAATAACGGGAATCAACGGCATAAGAGGGGAATGGCACCATGTATTACGACTATTTTTCCGCGGTTTCTTTGGATGTTGGGGCGCTGCCGGCCGAGAGATAGAGGACGGTATGCGCAGTGACGATGACGGGGAAAAGGAGAATTTGCAGGACAAACAACAGAATATCCAGCCAGAGTGGAGTTTGTCCAATCATGAACGATTGGAGCGTTCCATTCGTGAGTGCGCTTGCAAGGGAGACAAGGATGCTCCCAAACACGGTATAAAGAATGATCGCCAGAAGAACAATGGTGAGGAGCCGCCCGGCAATGGGCAGAAATTGTTTCTGAACTCGCTCACGACTTGCGGCGAGTGCTGCGAGCGGCCCGTGGCCAGCAAGAACGACTTCTTCCGCAGCAAAGGTGAGGAAGATGCTTGCGATAATGCCCGGAACGATGAGCAGGACGTACCCTGCAAGTTGAATGATGCCAGAGAGGAGCGCGGTTGCAGCAAGCCACGGCAGCACACGCAGTGCGTGCGTTCCAACGCTGCGAGGATCGGGAGTTTTGTCTGGGTGTGTTGTGCGGTAGCTGATGGTGGTCATGATGGCTGCGGCAGACCAACACGATAAGCCAACGATCAGCGCATTCACCGCGCCAGATGCAATGAGTCCGACGGGTCCGGTGAGTCCTTGGACGCCAAAAAGGAGCAGAAGCGGAAAGAAAAGATAGCCTGCAAAGCCGTAGAGCTCGCCGGCGTGGCGTTTGGTGAGTGTTGCACTAAAAAGAAGGATGTCGAATGCGCTTGGAAGTGTGGTGTTTGGTGCCGGAGTTGGTGTTTCTGTTGGATTGTTATCGTTTGGCAATGCTGTCATAGAGGTAGTCCCCCACAAGAGAATAGAGCGGGACGGCAAGAGCGTTAATCACAAATGCATTGAGTGTGAGGAAAATTGCGCTGAGTTTTACTGCGAGCGCGGAGAATGATGCTGCCGCGAAGATCATGAGCACGGTGATGCCAATGTTCATCACGAATGTGACTGCGAATACCAGGAGTGCCACGAGAACGCTTGGAATGACGAGGCGCAAGAAAACACTCCACCACTTCCCGCGAACATACGCACGCGATTGCACAAGTGCGTGTTTGATCGCAGAGGGTGAGAGGCGATTTCCCTCCGTTTCAAGAATGTAAATGTATTGGGACAAGGAAAGTTCGATGCTGACGCGTACCGTAAAATAGAGCGCGGCCACAATCCCAACGATGAGCAGAATGCCCCCAAGAATACCCACGGCATCACCGAGCGCTCCTGTTGCGGGGTTGAGCATGGTGAGGAGCAGACCAGGGGCGAGCGCGAGCGCACATGCGAGAACGATGCCCACGGTGATGATCAATGAGACGATAAGGAGGCCAGGGATCATTTTCCACGATTGTTTTCCCAATGTTGCATGATCTGGCGTATTGCCATTTGCACGTGCGCGAATGGTCAGAACGAGGCAGACGGACACCCAGAAGCTTGCGAGCACGGTTGTGATGAAACCAATGCTGTTCATTGCGGCGTATGCGATCGTTTCGTTCATTGGGGTTGCCACGTCGACGCCCAGCGGTGCAATGTACTTTGCGAGTAAAAATGGCGCGGATGCAACAATCATCCAAAGACTGATACCGATGAGCTCTTTAAAGTGGTGACGATAGTGATCAATGGTGTGGTCGATCATTGCACCAAGTGAGATGAGTTGAGCCATAAAGAGGGTATAAATATTGTATGAAGTATACAGGATGTGCTACCCCGTGGTACCAAAACCGCCACGATCGTCTCCGACCCATGATTTGGGTTCGTGGAACGATGCAATGGTCACGGGAAGGAACAGCCCTTGCGCGAGTCGTTCGCCGGGGGTGATGGTGTACGGTTCGTTGCCGATATTGTGCAGCGCGAGGTGGAGCTCGTCGTTTGGTCCGCAGTAATCGCCGTCAATAACGCCGATGCCGTTGCTGAGCTGAATTCCTTTTTTTGCATTGCTCGAGCGTGACGCGAGAAGGAGTACATGACCGTCGGGAACCTGGACCACGAGGCCGGTGCGAAAGAGTGCGCGTTCGTTTGGCTGCAGCACTGCACCATCGATGACCGCGATATCAAACGCACATGCACCGCTGGTTTTGTATTCGGGCAAGGGGACATCGGGAGAGAGGCGACGAATATTGACGTTCATAGATAGCGCTAGGGTACTGGAGTTTCCCATTTTTATCGAAGATTTATCCCCGTTTGCATTCGTTATCCCCAAAGCTTCGTTGACCATGTGTTTGGACCGTGTACAGTGCGGAGCGTGATGGATGTGCACTGCATCACAAATCAAACGCCACACAATTGCCATGCTTGGTTGTGTGGCGTTTGACGTTGTGTCCAGTGGGGAGAATCGCCTGATGCGCTATCCACACTCCGCGTTGTCTTTTGCGCCAATGAATGGCACTCTCGGTGCAGATTGAATGGGGCGGAAAGAGATTTTGTCGCGGTACTGCGGTCTATGAGCGAGAACATCCATTTTCAGCATATTGTACCGTTTGACGAGTTGACGGTGGCGCTCCGTAAGCTTGAATTTCGTGGACTGTATAGTGCGCAGGGCGCTCGGGTGAAGCCATACGAACACGTACGGTTTTCCTTGGCGAAAGTGTATCCCGCAGAAGCGCTCGGCATGCCACCCATGATCGAAACGGCGCACGGGAAGTCGCCACTGTTCTCGCCTCAACCAACGATTTACGGCAATCAATTACAGATCATTAAAACCGTGAATGACACCATGGCACGGCATGCGATTCGTATTCATCAGCTGGAATACGCCATCGCGTACGATTGGGAGGGCCGCGGTTCGTTTCACATGTTGCCGCCGGTTATTGAGCGTCACACGTATCCCCTCGATCGCGGATTCATCGACATGGATAAGCTCATTCACTTTTTTGATCGGTATTACGTGAAGGACGCGCAAGAAAGTCTGCATCGAATTTCCGACAGATATCTTCGTGATTATTTCATCGACGAAGTGAGCGCTATTCGTCAACTTGATGTGTTCCATTCAAACGCGCCGCTGATCAATTACGGTCTCGGCCTGAACGGAAAGCATGATTTTCATATTGTGTGCGACGGAATGCATCGCATTGATTTTGCACTTGAGCATCTTCACGAGCCAATTTCGGTGATTGTGGTGGAGCCAGAGCACGATGTCCCACTCATTCCATATTACGCATTCCCAATGCCGTATCACCCCACGGTACGACTGTCGAGCAAGTTGTCCGAAAAGATGTATCCGCGATTGGAACGCGACAAGGTGCACCTTTTTAACGATTTTCTCAAAAAGGTTTTGCATTACGATTGGTCGCAAGCGGGGCTGAATATTAGCAAGCTGCGAAGTAATGCAGAGATTTTTTAGCTATGTCTGCGTACGATGTGGAGGCGCTTCGCCATCATCGGAATCGATGTATCGTCAAAGCAAAGACGCAGATGCGCGCAACATCGTTTGCGACGACCACAGGAGGCCGATCCTATGTTGGCGCGATGATAGAATCGGAAACCAATCTTCTCGCAATTTCATCGGAACAATCAGCCCTTGTGCAGTCAACGGCGGCCAATGACTTTCCGGTGCGGTCGATGGTGACGATGGCGACCGGTGATGCATTATTCACGTTGTCACCGATCGTGGTCAAGCTGCTCATTGACTATCGCATGCGCACGCAGCATCCGTTGCTGTACCAGGTGATTGATGATGAGGAGAAGACGCTGTTTCAGATTGATGATGTTCTCGCGCTCATCCCGTGGTATCAGCCCGCACCGATCGTTCTTGCACGAACGTCGCAGCCGTTCTCATCGAACGTCTTCACCGGCCACAATGGTGGGAACGATATCGAGACGGTGTTGCGACGATATGCACGAGAGGGAATACAGCGAAACTTTCCGTTGTACGATGGCGCGTCGGGATACGGTGCGGCGGTCATGACCGCATCGGGAACCATCTTCTGCGCGGGTCAGTACTCAAGTCCGGACAATCGGCTGGGATTGCACGCAGAAATGGTGGCGATGATTGCTGCATTCATGCATGGAGAAACTGAGATCGTTGCACTTGGGGTGATGTCGTCGAAACATACAGAAGCGCCATGCGACATGTGCGGGATGTGCAGGCAATTTTTTTCAGAGATGGCTGTGCGTTTCCGGATGAACGCGGAAATATTCTGCTTTGCGTCCGAGAACGATATGGTTCGGCGATATCACATTGACGATTATCTTCCGTCCGCGTGGACGGCAACCGTATGACCAC
>CAZVBP010000041.1:0-1748 GCA_964625515.1 uncultured Gammaproteobacteria bacterium | reverse complement strand
AGCAAGATTTACTACGATTCGCTCCAGAAACTGTTGGGCGTGCTTGCGCGCGAGGAGCGGCAGGAGAAGCCAGTAATCGATCTTGATCCCAAAGAGTTCCAGCATCTGCAGCCGCCAAAAATCATGCTTGAGCCGTTGCCGCTTGCCTTTCCGGTTCCGTTCACGGTTGAGAAGACGGGGAAGAATATTCGCGCTGATATCGCGATCGGCAGAAACGCATACCGCATCATCGGTGACGATCCATTCATGATGGGATATTCGCTCATGAAAAAGATTGGTGACGAGAAGCAATTGCTTTCGCCACTTGAACAGATTCTTTTTGGTGCAGAACTCGGCCGTGTGAGCACGGAGCTTGTGAACGATATTTCGTACACGTCGTTTGTGAAAAGCACACCGATCGATCATGCAGAAGATGTCGCGATTGAATCGAGCTGCGCTTTGGTGATGGATAGTCGCTATTACTACAAAGTGAATGCGAAGAACGGAGCGATCTCAACGATGTGCTTGGCGTTCGACGTGTGTGAATCAGTGTTTGAGTTGATCACGCCCAACATCTCGGCAATGGCGGATCGGCTTGCGCAAGAAAACCGTTTTGAAAAGTATCCGATGGATATTCTTCACCGTATTGATATCGGCATTCAGCTGGGACGTGCAGCGATCGCGGCGAATCTTGGCTACTCGTTCATTCAAGATTTTGCGGCAATTTTCAAGATCAACACGGAGCGTTTGCCGAGCGTGATTGTCGACAGCGATTCGTTTCTCGATGTGCACAAGGGCGTGATTCGCAAGATTTACACCGAAGGGCTCACCGAGGAGCATGGTGATCCGTGGAAAGGGCTCGCGCGCACGGCGTGTGTGCTCGCTATCTATCGCAATGCATTCGAGGCACTCAAGGCGATGCCGGCGTTGTACCGTCAGGGCGACCAAGATCCTGCCGCGGTGCGCATTGCGTACAAAGAGCAGCTCTTGCGGTTTGATCACGACGGGACGTATTCATACGGCGAACGAACGCGGTCGTATTTCGGGTACGATCAACTTGCGCGGACGATGGAGACGCTAAAGAACGATCCAACGCGCGCCACCATTGTGCAGCGTTTCGATCCGGCGACGGACATGAGTTCCCATATCGATCCCGATTCGGGCAAAGAGAAGTTCACGCACGATCCATGCCTCACGCACGATCTGTTTTTCATACAGAACAACACGCTTCATTCGTTCCACATCGCACGTGCGCACAACACCGTGAACGCGTATCCGGAGAACGTGTTCGGGTTGTTTGATGCGTATACGTCGACAATTGCCGATCATTGCAACGTTCCTATCGGCGACATGTACATGCTTTCCAGTAGAGCAAATATTCTCCTTCTCACTGAGGAACAGCGCGCGAAGAAGATTCTTGGGGAGCCATCGAAGCCGGTGGGGGAGTACGACGGAGCATCTGGTCCGGTTCGATGCGATGCGGAACGAATCGACGCTGATCGGAGCGGCGGCGTTGCGTACGCAGTGTATCCATTGCAGCACCGTGCCGATCGTCCGGATCATCCATCGCTTGCGGCGCTCGAAAACTATCGTGGGGTGGATACGGTGGCGAAGGCGGTGAAGTATCTTGCGAGCAAAGGGGTGATGCACAACAATGTCACGATGTCGGAATATGATGCGCGCAGCAGCGATCCGCAGGCAGACCAGCTCGCGTTTTTCCAAATGAACGTGCTTGGAAAGAAAGTGTATGCCACGATGGTGATGATGAA